>JBAXFZ010000095.1:0-11450 GCA_037139685.1 Bacteroidota bacterium | reverse complement strand
CGTCGTAGGGGGCAAGGATCTCGGGTTTGGATATCTGGACCTTCAGCAGTTCAATATCATCCCTGATGGAATTCACCTGCAGCCGGGTCTGGTCATATTCCAGCCGGCTGATCCCGTCGATCTTCAGAAGCTCGGTCTGGCGGGTGAGCGTTTGCTGTGCAATCTCCAGCTGGGTCTGGGCCTTTTTCAGCTGCGACTGGAGCTCCCCGTCGAAGATTTTCACCAGCAGGGTTCCCTTTTTAACGAATTTGCCCTCCGGCAGGTTAAGCCCGACAACGCGGCCCGAAACTTCGGGCATCAGCACAGTTTCCTCGAAAGCCTTCAGTGTGCCTGAGATCAGGATCGTTTCGTCGATGGTTGATGGTCTGACCACATATCCTTCAATGAAGGAGACAGCGGGATTGGCATCTTTGCCCTCGTTTTTCTTTTTGGTTCCCATGCAGGAATCAAGGGAAAAGAGGATCACAGCCAGTAAAGAGATGTAAAATAACTTGGTTTTCATAACCCCGGGAAGGCGTTTTTTGAAGTGGATGAATGCCGGCATATGGTTTTCGGGTATTTCAGTGGCTTTGGAAATACAGGGTTTTTGCTGACGGCAAAGATAACAAGAATTAAACTTGCAGGAATAATAGGATGGAAAACAATGCCGGTCTATAAAAAATGGCAATTCGTCAGGGTGGCATTTAAAATTGTCAGATAACCAATCGGAATTTCGGTTATATTTGATGTGAAAAACGGCTATGAAATTGCTGTAAATACACTGTATATTCAAACTGTGAACGATCATCCGCTGATATTCCCTAAGACCCGAAAAAAACAAAACTGATCCCATGAAAGACTTTAAAAAATATTACAATATCCCGGCACCTCCCGAAGATGTTTACAATGCCCTGACAAATCCCGTAACCCTGCAGTTATGGACCGGCGAGCCTGCCGATATGTCGACCGAGCCAGGATCGGAGTTCTCTCTCTGGGAAGGCAGCATCACTGGGAAAAACATCGCCTTCGAAGCTGGAAGGAAGATTGTCCAGCAATGGTATTTCGGCGACCGGGAGGAGGAGTCGGTTGTCACTATCCTGCTGCACGAAAAAGGCACGGGTACCTCTGTTGAACTGACTCATACCAACATCCCGGATGAAGAGTATGACGATTTTGCGGATGGATGGAACACCTACTATTTCGGGGCCCTACGGGAGTTTTACAGCGAGTAGACTGGTATTCCAGGTATGGCTGAAAAAGACAAAAGCCCGCAAGTGCGGGCTTTTATCATGTACAACAAATTAAATGGGAATATATATAGAGTTAAGCGTGATCCTCGAAATCGGCTACTGCCGGAGTAACCGGTGCAAGATTGATGACAGGAAGTGAAGCCGTAATTGCGGTTACCTCTTCAAAATCGGCCTCTTTAGGAGTTACCGGGGCCAGGGTTGAAATGCTTACCTCCGGTGAGGGAGCCTCATCTGAAAAATTTGCAACCACCGGCAATTCAGGTGTCAGTCCGGTAATTATTTTGGTATTTTCATTCATTTCCGGGATAGCTTCGAAGGTTGCCTCGGCAGGTGTCACCGGTGCTAATGCAATCACGGTGGCGGGACTGGATGAGTTGTTCAGGGAAGCCGGCGAATCGGAAAAATTTCCTGCTGCGAAAATTGTGTTGAACTGCAGGCCGAGAATAGCAGCAAGAACATATATAGTTTTCATTGTTATCATATTATGGGTATTTTTCATTAACTGGTGTTTATTATTTATTGTTTTCTATCGATAAGACGTGTTCTTGTTTTAAACGTTACATTGGGTTTTAGATTTAACAATTATTTAACAAAGTGTTGATATTTAATTTATTGCATTGCAAAGGTACCGTTTTATTTAGACTGAGTATAAAAAAATCGATAAGCAGATGGTTAAACCCGACGAACGGCGGAAAATCGTCGATGAAAATATAAGATACTTAAAGTCAAAATGATATAAACAAGGAGGGGAGGGGAAGTCAAAATGCAAAGTGCAAAATGCAAAGTGCAAAGTGCAAAACAAAAACACAACAATCCGTCGTGCAGACTGTTAAGTGCCGAATAAAAAAAAATCACAAGAGACCAGGATCGTAGCCCCCCCCAGGCCATCTATATCAAACACCCCTGCATTGCCTGCATTTCCTGCATTGTTTGCATTGTTTGCATTGCCTGCATTCCCCTATAGGTTCTCCTGAAAATACTGCACCATCTTCTGGTTCAGATGCACCCTGTCTTTGCCCCGCACATTATGTTCATGGCCGGGATAGATAAAATAATCAACCTGTTTTCCTTCGTCGACGCATTTTTTAAGGAATGAGAGGGAGTTCTGCGGAACAACGGTGTTGTCCTGGTAGTCGTGGATGATCAGCAGTTTTCCCCTGAGGTTCTGCACATAATTGAGCAGGCAGGCATTCTTATACCCTTCGGGGTTGGCTTCAGGGGTGTCCATATAACGTTCGCCATACATCACCTCGTAGTATTTCCAGTCGATGACCGGTCCGCCGCAAACGGCCGCCTTAAAGGTGCCGGGTGATTTCAGGAACATTGAGATGGTCATGAATCCGCCATAGCTCCAGCCATTGATCCCGATGCGTGCAGAGTCGACATATGGCAGCGATTTCAGGTAATTTACACCGGCCATCTGGTCGCTTACCTCCTTTGTTCCCAGGTTCCTGAAGATTGCCTGTTCGAACCCGGCTCCGCGGTTCGAGGTTCCGCGGTTATCCAGGGTGAAAACCACGTATCCCAGGCTGGCCAGGTAATTCAGGCAGAGCCCGCCCCCGTTCAGCCATGAATCGGTAACCAGTTGTGAATGGGGACCACCATATACATAGATGATCACCGGGTATTTTTTTCCGGGTGAGAAATCTGCCGGCTTGATTAGCCTGCAGTAGAGGTCGGTATTGCCTTCGTTTTTAATGGTAAAAACGGAGGTGTTCCCGAGCCTGTAATCTTTAAGCGGATTTTCGGCGGCAAGCAGTACCTGTACCGGTTTCCCCTTGTCGTCGTACATTTCGATGCTGCGTGCCACCGTGGGGCTGCTGTAACTGTCGATTGCAAACCGCCCGTCGTCGGAAACCTTTACGCTATGTGTGCCGCCCGGCCGGGTGATCGGGGAGAGGGACCCTTTTGCAATATCCACCATCCAGAGCTGGTTACCGATGGGATTGTCCCTGTTGCACAGGAAATAGGCATGTTTCCCGGCCGGATCTGTTTTAAGGAACTGGGTTACCTCCCATTGTCCCCTGGTAAGCTGGCCAAGGAGGAGACCCTGGCTATTATATAGGTACAGGTGGTTATACCCATCCCGACGGCTTTGCCAGATAAACTTTTCCGGATCGCCGTTCAGGAATTCGGGACCGTGCAGGGGTTCAACGTAGGCATCATTCTTTTCTTCAAAAAGGGTCTTTACAAACAGGCCGGTTGAGGCATCATATTTATTCAGCTGCATGAAATTCTGATCGCGGTTCAGGCAGGCGATGTAGATGAATTTCTCGTCGGGACTCCATGTAACATTCGTCAGGTATTCGACCGGGATCCCCGGAGCCATGACCATGGTGGAATCGGTCTGGAGGTAGGTCGTTTTGCCGTCGGCAGCCGAATATACGCCAACACTTACCTTATGGCTGGCCATACCCGCCATCGGGTATCTGGTGGGGGCTGCCGTCGCGATGCGGGTCGAAATATCGACCAGCGGATATTCGGCAACCATGGTTTCATCCATCCGGTAAAAGGCCAGGAACCTGCCTTTCGGTGACCAGAAGGTTCCCTTTTCGATGCCGAATTCGTTACGGTGTACCCTGTTTGACCCATAAACGATGCCGGTGTTTTTTTCATTGGTGATGGCCCTCTCTTTCCCGTCGGCTGTGATGTAGAGGTTGTTGTCCCTGGTATAGGCAACAAGAAGGCTGTTTTTTTCAATATCCTGGTTGTCCGATTTTTCAGGCCAGGAGTTCACAACGGTGACGCTGTTTTTCATGATCTCGCACAGGAACAGTTTATTCCCGTTTGTGAAATAAAAATCATCGGCAGTCCTGAAAGTTACGGCGGGAAAGCGTTTCAGGGTATCCTGTTTGCTGATCTTCAGCACCAGGTTCATATCCTGCAGCCTTACAAGAGTGTCGACAGCTTTTTTGGCCGCCGATCCCTCAACCAGGGAGTTTTTAGCCACGTAGGCGAAATTCGCCGAACCCGGAAGCCACTGAAGCTGGCTGAGATTTGCAGCTGAAAGTTTCGGGTTCATGCCGCTGGCATCTTCGATGGTCAGCATTTTGGTTTGCGCCAGGAGACAAACCGGCACGAGGAGCGCGAGGAGGAATAAAGGGCGGAACATAGGAGAATTTTACGATTTACAATTTGGGATTTACATTTTGCATTTCACATTTTGCATTTCACATTTTGCATTTTGCATTTTGCATTTCACATATGGCAGCCATCTGTGTTATCAGTTCCGGGTTTTTCTCAATGGCATTGCCCACTACCACCACGTCGGCGCCTGCATTGAAGGCTTTCTCAGCAAGCAGCGGGGTGGTGATTCCTCCACCGATGATCAGGGGAACCCTGACAGCCTCTTTTACTTTGCCGATCATGGCTTCGCTGACGGGTTTCATGGCTCCGCTGCCGGCATCCATATAGATGAGTTTCAGTCCGAGCATCTCGCCTGCCATGGCGGTGCAAACCGCAATCTCATCCTTGTCGGCGGGAATCGGCGTGGTATTGCTCATGTAATTTACGGCTGTGGCACACCCGCTTTCGATCAGCATATAACCGGTCGATAGGATTTCAAGGCTGCTTGCCTTCAGGTAGGGGGCCGAGATCACATGGCGGCCGATCAGCATTTCAGGGTTTCGGCCTGAAATAAGCGACAGGAGCAGTATCCCGTCGGCCTTGTTGTTTAACTGAAGGTTGTTGCCGGGAAAGAGCACCACCGGGATCCCGGAATTTTCCCTGATCGTGGAGATGATCCGGGTGTGGTTGTCGGTAATCAGCAAACTGCCTCCAAGGAAAAAATAATCCACACCCGCCTCCACAGATAGCTTTACAACATGTTCCAGCAATTCAGGGGTGTATTTATCGGGGTCGATCAGTACAACAAATTTCTTTTTTCCTGAGGAACTGTCCGTCAGGAGGGTCTCGTAAATATTCATGAAAAGTGGTTAAAATACTGATTTAGCTATCTGACGAATGTTTTCGGAGACCCCGACTGAAAAGTAATGCAGAACGGGGACACCGAAACTGATCAGTTCCATCGACTGTTTTTTGCTCCATTCAATGCCGGCGTTAAAGACCTCCTCGTTGGATTTGCATTTCATCACCGTTTTGACAAGTTCATCGGGGATGTCGATGTTAAAGACCTGGGGAAGTAAATTTATCTCCTTGGCTGTACAGATGGATTTGAGTCCCGGGATGATGGGGACCATGATTCCCTCTTTGCGGCAGGCCTCAACGAAATCGAAATATTTCCGGTTATCGAAGAACATCTGGGTGATGATGTATTCTGCGCCGGCATCCACCTTGGTCTTCATGTAATTCATGTCGTAGGCCAGGTTGGGCGATTCAATGTGTTTCTCGGGATAGCCTGCCACGCCTACACAAAAGTTGGTGCTGAAGGTGTTCAGCAGTTCATCATCCAGGTATTTCCCCCGGTTCATGTCGGTAATCTGCGCAACCAGCGAACTTGCAAAGGCATGACCGTTTTTTTCGGGGGTGAAGGTGCGCTGGTTTTTAGGTGCGTCGCCGCGAAGGGCCAGGATGTTGTCGATGCCAAGGTAGTGAAAGTCAATGAGCGCATACTCCGTCTCCTCCTTCGTAAACCCCCCGCAGATGATATGGGGCACGACCTCCACCGTGGGATACTTGTATTTTATTGCGGCGGAGATGGCAACCGTGCCCGGCCGTTTCCGGATGGTTTTTTTCTCCAGGAGCCCGTTTTCACGCTTTTTATAGACCACCTCCTCCTGATGGTAGGTGACATTGATAAACGATGGGTTGAACTCCATCAGCGGATCAATGGTGCGGTAAATGCTGCTGATATTGTGCCCCCTGAGCGGGGGAAGCAGTTCAAAAGAGAATAGGGTTTTTTCGGATTTGTTGATCAGGTCTATAACTTTCATCGTTAATAATTCAGGTTTGTGTTAAGCAATTTTTCTGCGCGTTCAAAGCTAAAACTTTTTCGCGTTGCATAATCGGTCAGCTGGTCTTTGCTGATGCGGCCGAGATTGAAATATTGCGAAAGCGGGTGTGAAAAATAAAATCCGCTGACAGAAGCACCGGGGTACATGGCATAGTTTTCGGTCAGGCTGATCCCCGCCTGTTTTTCTGCATCAAGCAGGTCGAACAGGGGTCTTTTCTCCGAATGTTCGGGGCAGGCAGGGTATCCCGGGGCAGGCCGGATACCCTGGTATTCCTCGCGGATCATTGAAAAAACATCAAGTTCCTCATCGGCGGCATATCCCCAGAATTCCTTCCGGACCCGGTGGTGAAGCAACTCTGCAAAGGCCTCGGCCAGGCGGTCGGCCAGGATTTTAACCAGGATTGCATTGTAATCATCGAGATCCTTCTCATACCGGGCTGCCCATTCGTCGGCTCCAAGTCCGGCAGTGACGGTAAAAGCACCGATATAGTCAATCTTGCCCGATTCCCTCGGCGCAATGTAATCGGCCAGGCAAAGGTTGGGCTGGCCTGCCTCCTTTTGCTGCTGGTTACGCAAAAAGCGGAAGGTGGTCAACACCTCCGACCTTGTTTCATCGGTATAAACCTCCACATCGTCGCCGGTCGAATTGCACGGGTACAGACCCACCACCCCGCGGGCAGTGAGCATCTTATTCGCAGTAATATCCTTCAGCATTGCCTGGGCGTCGTTGAAAAGCTTCTGCGCTTCAGTTCCTTTCACAGGGTCGGTAAGAATGGCAGGATATTTCCCGTTCATCTTCCAGGCATGAAAGAAGAAGGTCCAGTCGATATAGGGAACGATCTCCTCCAGCGGGAAATCGGGGAAGACCCTGTTCCCTGTGAACTGCGGGGTGTAAATTTCAAAGGCCTCCCAGTCAGCTTTCAGTTTGTTGTTCCTGGCCTCGGGCAGGGTAATATAGGTGTGGTCGGCTTTTTTATCATAGGTGTTGCGCAGGTGCTCGTATTTCTTTTTTATGGCGCCGGTGAACTCCGGTTTTACCTCTGCAGAGAGCAGGTTTGAAACAACGCCGACTGCTTTTGATGCATCCTTTACATGGATGACGGGCTGTGAATAGTAGGGTTCTATCTTCACAGCCGTATGGATTTCAGAGGTGGTGGCCCCCCCGATAAGCAGGGGCAGTGTGAATTTCAATCTTTCCATCTCTTTTGCCACGTGCACCATCTCTTCGAGCGAGGGGGTGATCAGTCCGCTAAGCCCGATCACATCCACGTTGTGCTCCCTGGCGGCTGCCAGGATCCTGTCGGCCGGGATCATTACCCCCAGGTCGATCACCTCGTAGTTGTTGCAGGCAAGCACCACGCCGACGATATTCTTGCCGATATCGTGCACATCGCCCTTGACCGTTGCCAGCAGGACCTTTCCATTGTTCCTGGGAGGCCCGTCCAGTGCGGCTTTTTCTGCTTCAAGCCGGGGAGTAAGTCTTGCCACGGCCTTTTTCATGACGCGGGCGCTTTTAACCACCTGGGGAAGAAACATTTTCCCGCTTCCAAACAGGTCGCCAACCTGGTTCATGCCATCCATCAACGGTCCTTCGATGATTTTCAAGGCAGTATCAAAAAGGGGCATCACCTCGTCGGTATCCTGGTCGATATATTCAGCATTCCCTTTGACAAGCGAGTACCTCAGCCGCTCAACGGGAGGAAGGGAGCGCCATTCAGCTTCGGTCTCCTCCCTTTTACCCGAATCGGTTACCTGGTCTGCATAGGCGAGCAACCGTTCCGTACCGTCTTTCCGGCGGTTGAGAATTACATCTTCGACCAGTTTGAGCAACATCTTCGGGATCTCATCATAGACAGGCAGAGCACCTGCGTTGACGATGCCCATGTCGAGCCCCGCCCTGATGGCATGGAACAGGAATGCCGAATGCATGGCTTCACGAAGCGCTTCATTGCCGCGGAAGGAAAATGAAAGGTTGCTGATTCCCCCGCTTACGCTTGCATAGGGGAGGTTCTCCTTGATCCAGGTAACCGCATGCAGGAACTCGACCGCATAGTTGTTGTGCTCCTCAATGCCGGTCGCAACGGTAAGAATATTAGGATCAAAGATGATATCTTCGGGGGGGAAATTCAACTCTTTTGTCAGGATTTCATAGGCACGGCGGGCAATGATTATGCGCCGCCCGAGGTCGGTCGCCTGTCCCTCCTCGTCGAAGGCCATAATCACAGTTGCAGCCCCGAATTTGCGAAGCAGGTTGGCATGATCACGGAAAGCCTGTTCGCCCTCCTTCAGGCTGATCGAGTTGACGATCGGTTTTCCCTGGATGCATTTGAGCCCGGCCTGTATGACCGAAAATTTCGAGGAGTCGATCATTACCGGCACTCTTGCCACATCGGGATCGGAGGCAGCCATGTTCAGAAAGTTCACCATGGCCCTTTCGGCGTCGAGCATGGCCTCATCCATGCTGATATCAATCACCTGGGCCCCGCTTTCAACCTGCTGGCGCGCAACAGAAAGCGCCTCTTCATATTTTTCCTCTTTGATAAGTCGGGCAAATTTCCTCGAACCACTCACATTGGTGCGTTCGCCGATATTTATAAAATTGCTGCCTTTGAAAACGGTAAGCGGTTCCAGGCCGCTCAACCGCAGTTCATGCGAACGCACGGGTATTTCGCGAACCTTTGCCTTCAAGGCAAGTTCGGCGAATTTCCTGATATGGGCGGGCGTTGTGCCGCAGCAGCCTCCTATCATGTTGACAAAGCGGTTGTCAAGAAAATCAAGAATGAATCCCGACATCACCTCGGGCGACTGGTCATAATCCCCGAACTGGTTCGGCAGCCCGGCATTCGGGTAGGTTATGACGGGGAAGGGGGCTTTCAGCGATAATTCTTCAAGGTAGGGGCGGAGTTCTTCGGCTCCGAGAGAGCAGTTGAGTCCAATGGCAAAAAGATCGAAATGGATGACGGAAAAGAGAAAGGCCTCGAGTGTTTGCCCCGACAGTGTACGCCCGCTGTTATCGGAAATGGTGACACTTGCAATCACGGGGATCCTGTAACCCGGATTCGTTGTGCCGCGGTCGTTTATTTCATCGAAGACCGCAATCAGGGCGGCCTTTGCATTTAGTGTGTCGAAAATGGTTTCAACTACCAGGATATCGGCACCCCCGTCGAGCAATCCCCTGGCCTGTTCACGGTAGGCGGCATAGAGATCGTCGAAACTCACGGCCCGGTAAGCCGGGTTCTGCACATCAGGCGACATGGAGGCTGTTTTGCTGGTTGGACCGATTGATCCGGCCACCCAGCGAGGTTTTCCACCCTCGCGGTTTGAAAAATCACCGGCAACCTCACTGGCAAGTTTTGCAGCGGCCAGGTTTATCTCGTAGGCAATGTCTTCGAGGTGGTAATCGGAGAGGGAGATGCGGTTTGCATTAAAGGTGTCGGTTTCGATAATGTCGGCCCCTGCCTCCAGGTAAGCCTCGTGGATCTCGCGGATCACCTGCGGTTGTGTCAGCACCAGCAGGTCATTGTTGCCTTTGAGGTTGTATGGAAAATCCCTGAATCTTTCGCCCCTGAAGGCCGCCTCATCAAGTTTGTAGCGCTGGACCATAGTCCCCATCGCCCCGTCAAGTACCAGGATCCTGGACTTAATTGCACTATATATGTCGTTGGTCATTTTAAAACAGTTAAAATTCAAAATTCAAAATGCAAAAAGCAAAATGCAAAAAGTAAAACGCTAATACAGGTTCATATTCTTTCATTGTCTGCATTGCCTGCATTGTCTTCATTGCCTGCATTGTCTTCATTGCCTGCATTGCCTGCATTGCCATCATTAAAAAGCCACCACCATCATATATCCCCCCACCTTCTCATAAAACAGGGTATGGTCATTCTTCCGGCCGTCAACAGTCAGGGTTGCCCTGCACGTCTGGTTTGTATTGCAAAGATAATCAAATGGATGAATATAGATGTCATTTCTGAAATCAACCTCCGGTTTGCCGTTCATCTTATAAAGTGCCTCTTTGCCGCACCAGTGCACATAGATATGTTCCAGGCGCTTTCCGGCACAGACCGAATCAAGTTCCGCCTGGTTCATGAATCGTTCCCTGACCCGTTCAACACGCTCCCTCAGGGTTTCGATGTCGATCCCGACAGGAAGATCTCCGGAGTAAGCCACTGCGGCGAAATCTCCCGCATGGGATACCGAAATATGGTGGCTCCCCGAGGTAAGCATAGGTTTGCCGTTTGAATCATAAGTGATATCGGGGGAGACAGGATGGAGCAGTTGCCTGAGCAGCGCCCGGTAGGCGAGCCATTGTCTTTTCCGCTGGTCATGACGGAAGGTGTCGAATATCTCTTTTTCTGAGTGAGAAAGCCGGACCATGGAGAGCAGTTCGTCAGCAGTCTCGGTAATCTGCCATATACCGGCCCTTATTCCGCCTGCAGGGATGATTTCACGTAAAAAGGGCATATTGCTCGGTTAAATTTATCATGACAACGTGCAAAAATACGACATTATCCGCTCCTCATATTTGAATATTTCGTACTTTTGCCGCCCAATTAACTATAACACCCTGAACAATGGATAACATCGCATTTTCAACGAGTCTTAAATACAAAGTAGCCAATATGTCCCTGGCGGAATGGGGACGCAAGGAGATTGAAATAGCCGAAAAGGAGATGCCCGGTCTGATGGCGGTGCGTAAAAAATATTCAGTTGAGAAACCGTTAAAAGGAGCCCGGATCAGCGGATCCCTGCATATGACCATCCAGACCGCAGTTCTGATCGAGACCCTTATTGAGCTTGGTGCCGATGTGCGTTGGGCCAGCTGCAACATTTTCTCCACCCAGGATCATGCCGCCGCAGCCATTGCGGCAAAGGGAATCCCGGTATTTGCATGGAAGGGAGAGTCGCTCGACGAATACTGGTGGTGTACCAGTATGGCCTTATGTTTCCCCGGAGGTAAAGGACCAAATCTTATAGTGGATGACGGAGGCGACGCAACTATGATGATCCACAAGGGATTTGAAATTGAAAAGAACCCCAGCCTGCTGAATATCCCTGCCGAAAATGCCGACGAGCGGGCCTTTATCAAACAGCTCCAGGAGATCTATGTTGAAGATAAAACAAGGTGGCATGTAACGGTTGCCGAATGGAAGGGAGTTTCGGAAGAGACGACCACCGGCGTGCACCGTCTGTACCAGATGAAGGAAAAGGGTGCCCTGCTTGTCCCTGCGATCAATGTGAATGATTCCGTTACAAAATCGAAGTTCGACAATCTCTACGGTTGCCGGGAATCACTGGCCGACGGGATC
>JBAXFZ010000094.1:0-11452 GCA_037139685.1 Bacteroidota bacterium | reverse complement strand
CAAAAACCTGCTTTACCAGATCAGGCCTGCATTTGGCGGTAACATAATTGCAACCATCATCAACCCCGAAACAAGGCCCCAGATGGCCACCGTGCGGGAGGGAGTGATGAAGAAGGAGATCTGCTCGTTAAAGTACAAGGGGAAACTCAATAAAATTGATGCCAGGAGCATCCTGAAGGATGAGGACTTCGCAGTTACCATCATCGAGCGCCACCTGGAGAAGAGCAGGATAGACATAAAAAATGCACAGGTTATCATAGCCGGCGGTTACGGTGTTGGTTCGAAGGAGAATTTTCAGCTGCTCTACGACCTGGCCGAAATCCTGGGTGCCCAGGTAGGCGCTTCGCGCGCCGCCGTGGATGCCGGGTTTACGGATCACGAACGCCAGGTAGGGCAGACGGGAATCACCGTAAGGCCAAAACTCTATATTGCCTGTGGAATTTCAGGAGCGGTGCAGCATCGTGCGGGTATGGACCAGTCGGCCCAGATCATTTCGATCAATACCGACATCAACGCCCCGATCAGCCATATCGCCGATTACAACATCGTTGGCAGTGTGGCCGATGTAATTCCCAAAATGATCAAGTATTACAAGAAAAACTCGAAGTAAAAGCAGTCATGGAAAATTTCTATACCGACAATCCCCATCTCAGGTTTCACCTTGCCCATCCGTTGATGGCCAGGATCGTGAAGCTGAAGGAGTCAGATTACACCCAGAAAGAGAAATACGATTTTGCCCCGCTCGATTACGAAGATGCGGCCGACAGCTATGATAAGATCATGGAGATCATCGGCGAGATCAGCGGTGAGATCATTGGCCCGAATGCCGAATCGGTCGACAAGGAGGGGCCGCAGCTTGTAAACAACGAGGTGAAATACGCCCGCGGCACCCGGCAGAACTACGATGCATTGGTCAAGGCGGGACTGGTAGGGTTTACGCTTCCCCGTGAATTTGACGGGCTGAATATGCCCCATGTCGCTTATGTTATGTCGGGTGAAATCGTGTCACGCGCCGATGCGGGATTTGCCAATATCTGGGGGCTGCAGGACTGTGCAGAAACCATCCTCGAGTTTGCATCAGAAGAGCTTAAGGCCGAATTCCTGCCCCTTTTTCACAAGGGAGCCACCGCTGCCATGGACTTAACCGAGCCGGATGCCGGTTCCGACCTCCAGGCTGTGCAGCTGAAGGCCACTTACGACAACCACAGGCACCGCTGGCTGCTCGACGGGGTAAAACGTTTTATAACCAACGGCGATGCCGATATTTCACTGGTCCTTGCCCGTTCTGAAGAGGGGACGACCGATGCACGCGGGCTTTCGCTGTTCGTTTATGACCGCAAGGATAAGGCGGTTACCGTCAGGAGAATCGAAAACAAGCTTGGGATCAAGGGATCGCCGACCTGCGAACTGGTATTCCGCCATGCACCTGCCAAACTCATCGGCGATACCAAACTCGGACTGATCAAGTATGTCATGTCGCTGATGAACTCCGCCCGCCTCGGTGTCGGTTCACAGTCGGTAGGACTGGCCGAGGCAGCCTACCGCGAAGCATACCAGTATGCAACAGAGCGCGAACAGTTCGGGAAAGCGATCATCAAGTACCCGGCCATATACGAGATGCTCACCAACATGAAGGTGAAGATCGACGGGATGCGCTCGCTTCTTTACGAAACGGCGCGTTACGTGGACCTTTACAAAGGCTGGAACTTTGCTTTCCGTGATCGTAAACCGGAACCAGACGAGCGGCAGGAAGCCAAATATTACCAGAAAGTTGCCGACATGTTCACCCCGCTGCTGAAACTTTATACCAGCGAGGCCTGCAACCAGATCGCCTATGATGCCATCCAGATATTCGGCGGCACCGGCTACATGAAAGACTTCCCGATCGAACGGATTTACCGCGATGCGCGCATCACCACGATTTACGAAGGCACCTCCCAGCTGCAGGTGGTGGCCGCCATCCGCTATGTAGGGAACGGCGGATATCTCTCTGTCATGCGCGAGAAGGCTGCACTCCCGGTGAAGCGTGAACTTGAATACCTCAGGAGCTCGCTTGAAAAAATGACCGATCAGTTCGCCAGGACCGTCGAGAAGATCAGCGAATACGCCGACAATGAATATTTCGATTTCCACTCGCGCAGGCTGGTCGAGATGGCCGCGAACATCCTTATCGGGTACCTGTTGCTGTATGATGCAAACCGCAGCGATGAATATACGATGAGCGCCGATATCTTTATCCGCAGGGGCCGCGCCGAGAATGTCGCAGCAGTCAGTTTTATCAACAACTGCCACCCGAAGGAGGTAAACGATTACAAGCTCTGATTCTTCATCTTCAAGATCCTTTAACCGGCATGCTCTCAATGATTGCCTTCCGTACATCCAGAACGATGCTTTCAACCTGCCGGTGATTTGATTCCACGATAAACCGGTGACAATCCCTTGCAGGTGCCATTTGATTTTCAGAAAGGAGAGTTTTTTGTTCCAGGAAGAAATGCAGTGAATCTGCCAGTATAACCCTGTCGTGCCAGTCGCCGATCATCATTTCAGACTGATTTAATCCGTTAATGACCATTTCCAGGTGATCCGAAGGCCGGAAGGTGTAAATGAGGGTAAGCACAGTCGATAATTCCTTAATATGCTGCCTGACCCTGTGAACATTTCCCTCCCCATCGCCCTTTTCCAGCAACTCCAGGCTCAATGCTGTTTTGGAAACAATATACTTTCCGGATTTCTTTTGAAGTATGGCAGGGGTGATCTTTCTTATTTCCTTTTTTATCTTATTCTCAAGCCGCAAGAGTTTTTTTTCATCAAACTTCCTGATCACTTTGAGGAATTCGCTGGTCCTCTCTTTTTCCTGCCGTAAAAGGGCATCTTTGAATGGAGCCAGTTCGTACCCGGCAAATTCCGGTCCCGTCAGTAAAAGAAGGTTCACCTGGATCTCCCTGATCCTGCCGGAGGCCCGGTAGAGTTTTTTAAAGATCTTCTCATATTCAGGATCCTTGCTGCTTTTCGGTCTTACGATACGTAACAGGTCGATAACTGCCAAAATCTTCTTTACATCGAGTCTTGCGCGGTGAATTTCTTTTGATGCCCCGGTAATACCCGCTTTATATATGTTGACCAGGAAGGAAGCCGTTCTTTTACGGTAGAATCGTAAAAGGAATTCACCGATCTGGTAATTGCCGTCATTCTTCATCAACCGGGTTGTTTATTGGATTATATGTCGTGCTTCCCGGGTTTTTCATCCCGTTTTTCACAATTTTCAACGACTTGTTCCATCTTTTATACAGTGAAATCCCTTCTGAAGCAAGGCGCTCCATCCTTTGCCGGGATACATGGATCGTGGTCATGTCCCTGAGCATGGAATTCCTCGAATTCTTCCAGGTCCTCATCTCGTCGATCAGGGCGGGGGCAAGGAATTCTGTGAGCTGACGCACATGGCCGGACTGGTGGTGGTGTTTAATCCGGTTGATACTTTGTTCAAATGAGTAACCGGCTGTTTTCGGATCGGCTTCAATTATTTTCAACACATTCTTTGCCTTTTTTTCAAAAAGGAGCGAAAGTATCCATGCCGTTTCCAGGTAAAATCCATGTTTGGATGCAAGCCCGGCATTGCCGACTGAAATAACATTCTCCTTTTTACCCTTTTTGCTCTTCTGCTTTCCTGGTTTCATCTTGTTGCGGTTTTCATTGATCTGTTGCAAAATTAAGACAGATCTGCTCAAAAATACTTGTTATCCAGTAATTTAATACTTATTTAACATTGACCATGTGTGGTATTCGTATTTTTACCACCGAATCATTAACATTTGAATTTCAATGAAAAGAATAATTATTGCTGTCACACTCCTGTTTCTTATATCCATTGCCGGCAGGGCACAACTAAACCGTCCCAAACTGGTAGTCGGAATCGTTGTTGACCAGATGCGTCCGGATTATTTAACAAGATTTTATGACCAGTTTGGCGATGGCGGGTTTAAGAAACTGATGTCAGATGGTTTTACGATGTGGAACGTTCATTACAATTATATTCCAACCTATACCGGACCCGGGCATGCCTCCATCTATTCGGGGACTACACCAAGGTATCATGGAATTGTCGGCAATGACATTTACTACAGGGATGTGAAAAAATCTGAATATTGTGTAAGTGATACTTTCAAAGTGGTTGGCAATGATACAGTTGAACCTGGCAAAGGAATGTCGCCCCGGAAAATGATCGCTACAAACATTTGCGACGAATTAAAACTTTGCACAAATAACCAGTCAAAAATTATTTCCATTTCGCTTAAAGACCGTGCCGCAATACTTTCAGGAGGTCATTCGGCAGATTATGCGTTATGGTTTGACCAGAAAACCGGGAATTTTGTAACCAGTTCCTATTATGCCAACAAAATGCCTCCCTGGGTTGAAGCCTTTAATGATCGCACCCTTGCCTTCAGTTATATGAATGAGAAATGGACACCCTTGTTTGAGAGTGGCTATTATTCAGATTGTGTAACGGATACAACGATTTGTGCTGTTTCAAAAACCGGGGAAAAGGTATTGCCCTTGTTCCCGCATGGCTTGCAACTGCCTTTGAACTCAAAAGATGCAAAATACTCCCTGCTTTATAAATCTCCGATGGCCAATTCTCTGCTAACTGACTTTGCGATTGAGGCGATTAAAAACGGCGAGCTGGGCAGGGGTAAAAATTCCGACTTCCTTGCAATAAGTTATTCAAGTACGGATGTTGTAGGCCATTTGTACGGACCGCTATCAAAGGAAATCAAAGACACCTACCTGCGGTTGGACCGGGACCTGGAACGTTTGATTACAACACTTGACCAGGCAATCGGGACAGGAAACTATGTATTGTTTTTGACGGCCGATCATGGTATCCCTGAAAGTCCTCAATACCTTGCGGAACAGAAAATCCCGGCGGGATACCTTTTTCATAAGCCCTTGATTAAACTTGCCTCTGAATTTCTTGATTCCCGGCTATCAGCCGGGAAATGGGTGGATACCCTGATGAATGACCAGTTCTTTTTAAACCGAAATCTGATTTCAGAAAAGGGATTGGATTTGAAAATCGTTCAGACTCTATTGGCAAATTACCTGATGCAACAAAAGGGTATTGCATTTGTTTATACCGCTTCTGAAATGAACGAAAGCGAATTTACTGCCAACACCGGCATGTGCGTGCAAAACGGATTTCAACCCAAACGATCAGGCGATATATTGATGGTCATGGAACCCGGATATTTTGAATATGAGGAGGGATACCTGGTCGAACATGGATCAGGATATAATTACGATACCCACGTCCCATTGATTTGGTACGGACAAAAAATCAACAAAGGCGAATCATGGAAATTGCATTACATAACCGATATTGCTCCAACACTGTCGATGATTTTAAGAATAAAATATCCGGGTGCTTGCATCGGGAATCCGATACCAGAAATTACCGGTCAAAAATAGATGATTTTAATAACAGCATGTTATCAACCACCCAGAAAAATATGGCATGAAGACAACAAAAAAATCAAAAAAGAGCCTCCCTCAGGTACATATTCTCGGGGATTTGCAGGATGTTAAAAACCTGGTTTCAGCAGTGAATAAGAAAAGGACCATTGTATTATTCCACGATGGGGAACTGGATTCATTTTATCTTGAGTTTGAGGGTGAAATCAGTGAAATCCGCCAGAACGACATCTCCCGGTTGGAAAAAGATTATAAACTGATCATATTCTCATTTTTTCCAAGCCGTAAGAAAGTTGAGCCATTAATGGAAAATGAACCTAAGGTTAAAGAGGAGGAAAAACCTGCGATTGATGCACCGTTAAAAGAAAAGAAAAAGAAAAAAACTGTAAAAACGGCGAAGAAGGAAAAAGCATCAAAAAAAGAACAGTTAGAAAAAAAGGAAAAGCATAAGAAATAATTGGGACAAAAATGCCCTAAATCTTGAACGAATGGAACTGGTCACCCCGCAGGATATTTTAAGTACAACCCCCTTGTTAAAATATCCGGGTGGGGAACGGCTTGCTTCACTTTTGTTCAGGATGATGAAGCTGGATAAAATTAACAATGCATACGGCAGAATATATGAACTGCCCCCAGATGAATTTATTGATGCTGTTATAAAGGAACTTGGAATTAAATTTCGTGTTTCGCCGGAAGAGTACCAGAATATCCCGAAGAATGGCCCGTTTATCACGATTTCGAATCATGCTTATGGAGGAATTGACGGTATCATTCTGCTGAAAATTCTACCCGCGCTTCGCCCGGATTTTAAAGTTCTGATGAACTTTTTACTGGCTAGGATAAAACCAATAGAACATTATGGGATCAAGGTAAATCCGTTTGAAAGTATTCCACAGGTAAATTCCAGTTATGGCGGGTTGAAAGAGGCCTTGTTGCACCTTAAGAATGGTCATCCGGTAGGAATATTTCCTGCCGGTGAAGTTGCGGCATTGCAATTAACCACCGGGAATATCACAGATAAAAAATGGCCGCATTCCATTACGAAGCTGATAAGGACAGCCCAGGTGCCCATAGTTCCGGTATATTTTGCCGGTCAAAATAGCCTTTTATTCAGTCTTCTCGGGATGATCCACCCAATGTTAAGGACAGCCCGTTTGCCTGCTGAAATGTACAATAAAGCAGGAAAGGAAATCCAGGTCAGAATCGGCCGGCCGATTTTGGTCAGGGACCAGGCAAGATTCAAGGATATCAGTGAATTCGGGAGATATCTGAGAATGCGGACATTCTCCCTGGGAATTCAACCTGAAAAGCACAGGCGGCACTGGCCATTTACAATTCATCTTCCCCAGCCCGTTGTCCTTCCTGTCCTTTCAACATTGATTGCCGATGAAATTGAAAAACTGAAACATGGAAGCATCCTGTTTTCACTTAATGAACATTTTGTGTTTTGCGCTTCTCCTGCCCAGGTTCCGAATATAATGGTTGAATTGGGCCGCTTGCGGGAGATAACCTATCGGGAAGTCGGAGAGGGGACCAACAAGGCGTGTGACCTTGATGAGTTTGACAAATACTATGACCAGCTTTTTATCTGGGATGATTCCGAAAAGATTATTATTGGCGGTTATCGTATCGGATATGGAAAGCAGATTCTGGAATCTCATGGTCTTAAAGGGTTTTATATACATACCCTTTTTCACATTAAAGATGAATTTGCCCCTGTGTTGAATTTATCGATTGAACTGGGCCGGTCATTCATCGTTAAAACCCACCAAAAGAAACCATTGTCGCTTTTCCTGCTGTGGAAGGGAATCCTGCAGGTACTCGTCAGGCATCCTGGATACCGTTATCTCATAGGGCCGGTGAGCATCAGCAATGAATACCGGCAGCTTTCAAAAGCCCTGACAGTGGAATTTTTAAAGAAAAATTATTACAACAAAGAAATTGGTGCGTTTTTCACCCCGAGAAAGAAATTTGTTCCTGAAACCAACCCGGTGATCAAAAAAAGAGTATTCCATAAAGTTACAGGGAACAAGATCAGTCTACTGGATAATTTCATCCAGGCCTTCGACCCCTCATTTCAGACCCCTGTGTTGTTAAAAAAATATTTAAGTGTGAATTCCGAGGTGATAGGTTTTAATGTAGATCCTCAATTCAACAACTGCCTTGATGTTTTGATCATAACTGACATCCTTGATATTCCTGAAGAAACAATCAAATCGCTTTCAAAGGAGTCCCGGTAAACCCAAGGCAATCGGCGAGTTGCACCGGATTTCATCCTTCATCAAATTTATATCCGACACCTTTTATTGTTTTGATACTGTCGATGCCCAGTTTCTCGCGGATCCTGCGGATATGGACATCGATTGTGCGATCACCCACCACGACATCTTCTCCCCAAACATTGGTGAAAATCTCTTCGCGGGTGACAACTTTGTTCGGACATGATGCCAGGAAAATCAGGAGTTCAAACTCTTTTCGAACCAGGGTGATGTCACTACCATCCTTTATTACTAAATACCGGCTCTTATCAATCGTAAACCCTTTGAGTATGATTATGTCATTTTTTTCCGGCTCGTCCTGAATCCGCCTTAACAATGCCTGGATACGACGTACAAACAACTGAGGTTTTATGGGCTTGGTAATATAATCGTCAGCCCCGGCTTCAAACCCGGCTATCTGGGAGTAGTCTTCACCGCGGGCAGTTAAAAATACGATCATGATCCCCGACAGTTCCGGGTTCTTACGGATTTCAGCACAGGCTTCAATACCATCCATAACCGGCATCATCACATCGAGAATCACCAGCTGCGGTTTGTTCTCCCTGGCCAGTTTAACTCCCTTCTGCCCGTTTTTGGCTTTAAGTACCTTATAACCTTCCTTCTCCAGGTTATAACCAAGGAATTCCAGTATGTCAGGCTCGTCATCAACCAACAGGATTGTAATCTCGCTGTTTTCCATTATGTTAACATATGAGTGTAAAGGTAGGCTAATTTAGCATTGCAGACACCAGGATGTGGTCGGGGTGCATTGAGGTCAATCTGCAAAGTTCCTAATCCCGCCATCCTGCCTAAACTTCAACTGGCAACGGAGATGCAGGTATTTTAGGGCCTTTACGTTCTTCATACTTATTCCTTATTTCGGATTCTTTGCTTTGATCCGAAATAAAAATAATAGTCTTGCCGCCATCAAGGATAACCGGGTATTTGTTCTTCGTTGAACCGGATGAGAGTTTTGACTTGGGAATGGGATACCTGTATTTTGACAATTCGACCCTTACGTCGAGTAAATCACTTTTTGTTACTGACCTGCTATTTTTCATTTCGTTTTATTTGAATATAATTTATAGGTTATTTCCCTTTCCCTTTCATATCAAGCCTGAGCCTTACAAACTGGATAATTTCCCTGGCAATATTTTTTTCACATGCCTGCTCAAGCCCCTCAAAGCCCGGTGAGGAATTCACCTCGCAAATTTTAAAACCATTCCCGTCAAAGAGCAGATCAATGCCTGCAATGTCAAGGTCGAGTTTCCGTGCAATCTCCAGTACAAGCCATTCTATTTCCGGGGTAATTTCAAACTTTTCGACTGTACCGCCTCTCGAATAATTTGCTTTGAAATTGCCATCGGCAGCGGTTCTTACCATGGCGCCTACAACCCGTCCTCCTACGGTTACTACGCGCAGATCCCTTCCATGGCTTGTCTTAACGAACTCCTGGAAGATCAGGTTGACATTTGGGTTGGAATTTTCGACCATATGCATCAGTTCATCCAGGGACTGGAGAGTTTCGCAAAGGAAAACACCGCTTCCCTGGGATCCCGTGAGGGTTTTGACAACCACGGGGAACCCGATGTGTTTGCCAACCACATGGAGATCGAGCGGGAACTTGGCCAGCATGGTTTTGGGGATCGGCATCCCGGATTCGGCAAGGATCTGGAACTGGTAGAGTTTATCCTTAACGATATCTATCGAGTTTGCAGAATTGAAGGAATAAACTCCAAGTTTTTCCAGGTGACGGATCAGTGCCAGTGCAAAATAGGTGGTACCGGCGCCCATCCGGGGAATGATAAAATCAGGAAGGGGAATGGATACATCATTTACAAATATACTCTTGCGGTCATCGCGGTTTACGATAATCTCGATCTGCTCGGGCTGAAGGACAAGGATTTCAATTCCGGCCTGTTTGCCCTCTTCGATGAGCTTTTGTATCTCATAGGTTTCGGGCTTAATGAGGAAATCGGAATGTTTATGAAGAATCCAGCCTAACATATATATAGTATGTGAAATGAAATTGTTATAATAATAAAATGGCCGGATCTTCTAATTGAAAACCCTGGTCAGATAATCGACATTTTTAAACTCAATCACCGCTTCCAGTCCATTGTGGTCAGAAAGGTAATCCCTTTTGTTGCCCCACCTGGATTTCAACACCGCGACCCTTTCGTTAATCCAGCGGATCAGATGCGGATTCCGGGTTAACACATAATCAATTTTCCGGGGATCCGGGTGTGGCGATTTGAACACATCATTCGACAGGTCGTCAAAGGTGACCTTCATCGATCCGCATATTTCCTCATCCACGGCATCCAGGATGGAAAGCATTCCCTTATAATTTTTTGCCACCTTTTCATCCGTGTTGAAATCACCGCAGATGATCTGGGGTACATCCAGCTGTGAATAGGGGTTAATCAGTTTATCATGAATTTCAATGAGTTGTTGTTCCCTTATTATCTGCGGATATGCATCATCCTGAAGATGAGTTGCTATCAGCTGGAATGGCGCGCCATAAAACCATCCCTCAAGTAATACGGCGCCTTTCCTTGCAAATTCATCCATCCCGGCTGCTACGGTGAATTCGATCTCCTTCCTGATTTTCAGCGGGAATTTGCTCAGTATCCAGATCCCGCTGTTGACCTTCAGGGAAATCAGGGATTTGTTGACCGGCCCGTAAGCATAGGGGTATTGTTCATGCAAAGCCTGACCAATTACACTTCGGGCATACCAGGTAAATGCTTCCTGGAAAACAATGATGTCATAATCCTGGTTGCTTAGAGCATTCCCGATGGCCTGGGCCCGTTCATTTTTTTCTTTGAACATATCAAGAACCGGCAGCATCCCGATATTCCAGGTAAGGATTTTCAACCCGGTTGTATTATGACGGATGGAATCAACTGCCAGTGTGTCCTGAATGGTTATCGGGTTTCCCTTCACGGGCAGACCAAAAAATAATAAGAGCATATTCAGAAGCAATATTACAATTGTACGGCCTGGCGTTTTTTTCATAGGTAGAAAAAGTTGATAAGGGATTTCTGAAAATGAAACTTGAAAATTCATGAAACAAAGGTCATCTCATTAAGTCCTTCCCATGTTACCGAATTGTCAAATTATAATTAATTAAATATTAATAGTTTAAAACCCCTTGTGAAATGATCAGATTTAATAATTTGTTAACGGGCGATCCTCAGACAATCTATATCTTGCCACGGTTTTAACACCTGAATACCTGAAACAAATTATAGCCTAATGAACCTTGGAATTATGAAAGTCTGCAACCGGTCAGTTCGTGCCGACCTATATGATTTGAACGGACCATTGATTTTAAAATGCATTTCAACTTTGAACCCGCCTCCTATTCGCCAGGAATTGCTGAAACCACCCATTTCCTGAAATAAGACCAAAATAGGTTTGATCGCAGCTGTTTTATCAATAGCCTTTTTTTGGATAAAAAATAATACCGGACTGAAAATTAATTTTGAAAGAAGTAACAAAAACTTAAGTATGAAAATTCTGGCTGTTGAAAAAAATGTTCGTCAAATCGATCCTGAAAATGAGAAGATGATCTTATCGGAGGAGGCAATTTTAGTATATGAACTTTATCACGATGAGATTGTCAGGGAGTTTTACTTCAATGAAAATCATGAGGCTATCCTGGTGGTTGAATTTTCATCAATTGCAGCCTGTGAAGAACTGCTGCATGAACTGCCCCTGGT
>JBAXFZ010000093.1:0-11491 GCA_037139685.1 Bacteroidota bacterium | reverse complement strand
TGAGCGCGGACTCGATCACGGCAAGGTATTTAAGTTCCAGCGGCATGTTGTACTTATCAAGCTGCTCCTCAAAAAGCGGGAAATAAATCTGGGCCAGCCCCAGGATACGGGCTGTCAGTTTCCGCTTGCGCACGGAATACATTTCAATGAATTTCCTGACCTCCCCGTTGTAAACAAATTCAAAGGGAGACTGGTCGTTCATGAGAGCGATACGTTCACGGTAAACAGAATCTGCGAAAACGGGAACATCATTGTCGGTGTATGTGTTCCAGTTCTGGTACTGGTTTGCATTGGGGAATTCAGCATCTTCAAAAATCTTCAGGCTGGCAAGGCTGTCAAGCATGCTTATAACCGGGTCATCCTCAACAAGTACTCTCTTTCTGAACAGCGTATCGTGTCGTATCGTATCCTGTGCGGAAATGGCAAATGGCAGAAGGAATAAAAGCAGGAAAAGAATTCTGACCTTTTTTAACATCATGAAGATAACATTTTAACGGATAATCAATTATACAATAACTGCAATACTACGATTTTATTTTAAAAGTTCTCTACATGGATCGTCACTTCCACGTGGTCACAGGCCTTTTTTATCTTTTCCTCTATCTGGTCACAAATTTCGTGGGCCTCCCTGACCGTCATATCAGGATCAAGATTCAGGTGAAAATCAACATATTTATAGTTTCCCGCTTTCCTTGAACGAAGGTTATGGAACGACATATCTGCCGAACAGTGTTCCCGGATGATGTCGGAGATCCTTGTCAATTCGTCGGCCGGCAACGACTGGTCAAGCAGCGGGGCGTAAGCCTTTAAAAAGAGACTTACCGACTCTTTCAGGATCAGCAAGGCAACCATAATGGCGATGACCGGGTCAATCAGCCTGAAGCCGGTGATCCACATGAGCATCAACCCTCCGGCCACCCCGAAGGAGGTGTAAACATCGGTCTTCAGGTGAAGGGCGTCGGCTTCGAGGGCCACCGAATCCGTCTCTTTTGCAACACGGTACAACCTGCGGGAGACAATGATATTCACAAAAGCGGAGGTAAGCATCACGGCAAATCCGAACCCGATTTTACCGACCTCGGTAGGCAGGATTATCTTCTTTACCGCTTCATAGATGATCCAGAATGCGGCGACGAAAATCAGCAATGCCTCAACCACGCCCGAGATGTTCTCAAATTTTCCGTGGCCGTAAGGATGTGTTTCATCTGCAGGGGTATCTGAAATGCGGACGGAAAAAAAGGCGATAATGGATGCAAGCAGATCCATGAAGGAGTGAATGGCCTCCGAAATGATACTTACGGAACCGGAAAGAAGGCCGACGATAATTTTCAAAATAATGAGAAATGTATTTGAAAAAATTGAGAGACGGGCAGTCTTTACCTTTTTATTCATCCGGGTTAAATTTTAGCAAATTTAATGAATTTGAAAGAATGGTGAAAATGTTAAATTTGTAAGATAAAACCAATCCGGATGAAAAGATTATATACTTTTTTATTCCTCGTCGGCCTGGCTGTGACGGCTGTAAGGGCACAGGATAACCCGCAGGGCCAGCCCCCGGCTTTAATGCACGAGATGTCACCTGATGAATTGCTGCGGAAATCGGAGATCGGTAAAAATTTTGTCGAAACAGCTCCCCCTGCCGGACCATTGCGGAACGTAGCTGAATTCGACAGGATGCAGGGAGCCCTCGTACGCTACCCCTTTGGAATACCCATTTCGCTGATCAAGGAGATGGCTGCCGATGTAATTGTCACAACCATTGTGGCATCGGTTGCACAGCAGAATACGGTCATCAGCCAGTATTTAACCAATGGCGTCGATACCAGCCATTGCAACTTCCTGATCGCCCCAACCGACAGCTACTGGACACGGGATTACGGCCCCTGGTTCGAATCCGACAGTGCCAGCCAGATCGGTATCATCGATTTTCCATATAACCGTCCCCGCCCGCTTGACGATGAAATTCCGAAAACACTCGCCGCCATGCTTGGAATCCCATGGTTTGGAATGAATGTAATAACCACCGGCGGAAATTATATGACCGACGGGTTTGGTATATCCTCCTCAACCGACCTGGTATGGAATGAAAATCCAACCCAGACCCATGCCCAGATAGCCCAGAAACACACCGATTACCTGGGGATCTCAAATTACCAGGTTGTTCCCGACCCGAATATCTCTACAACCATCGACCATATCGATTGCTGGGGGAAATTCCTTGCACCGGATAAAATCCTGATCAGGAAGGTGGCAGCCACCAATTCGTCCTACACGGCACTGGAAGCTGCGGCAACCTACTGGGCTTCGCAGGTGTGCTCCTATGGCTATAATTACAAGGTATACAGGGTGAACACACCTGCCGATCAGCCCTATTCCAATTCGGTCATCCTGAACAACAAGGTGCTGATCCCCTTTATGAACAGCCCCTGGGACGACAGTGCCAAAGCGGTGTATGAGGCCGCCATGCCCGGGTATACCGTAAAGGGGTTTATAGGGAATCCGGCAACTCCCTGGGTGTCGACCGATGCCCTGCATTGCCGGGTGATGGGCATTGCAGATGTTGGCCTGCTGTATATCAGGCATATCCCCATAGCCGGAAACCAACCCTGCGAAACTGATTATACAATCAATGCGGATATCCTTGCCGCCAGTCACCAGCCTGTCAAAAACGATTCCGTGCTGATATATTACAAGGTCAACAGCGGGTCATATAACACAGTTCATATGATCCACACATCAGGCAGTCATTACCAGGGAGTTATCCCGAAGCAGGTTGCCGGGAGCGTTATCAGGTATTACCTGGCTGCAGCCGACCAGTCGGGCCGGCATTCCACAGCCCCCTTCATCGGGGCGGCTGATCCGTTCCAGTTCCAGACAGTTTATACAAACCTGGCACCCGTGCCCGATACACGTTGGTTCATCACCTCCATGGATTGTTTCCTTGGAAAGATCACCCAGCTGAAAAACCTGACCGGCTCAGGAATAGGTCTTAACTTCGTTCAGCAAAACGGCATCCGGCTTCCCTGGTATGTTGATTCAATGTCGGTGAGCTCGCTTCCGCATATGGTGAATCCCGGCGACAGCGTGGCCATCCGTGTAAAGATGGATATCGTAGTGAAGAACCCGGCACTCCAGTTTGTTGCCGACAGTTTGCATTTTACCACCTCTGCCGGGAATTACCATGTAATCATCATGGTCAACCACCAACTGCTTGAATCGCTGGTATCGCTGGAACGGCCGGCCATAGGAGAGGATAACTATCCGAATCCCTTCTGCGGCGAAACGACAATACCACTTGTGTTAAAGAAGCGTGACCATGTTACGCTGGAGGTTATGGATATAAGAGGCATCCCGGTAACGACACTGATGTCGTCGGTGGCTGAACCGGGAACCACCGCCATCAGGTGGGACGGAACCGACCGGCAGGGACACAAGGTGCCCGGCGGGTTATACCTTTACAGGTTGACCACGGGAAAAGGAACTGAAACCAGGAGGATGGTTCTTATACGGTAGTACGTTTTTCAGGACGCATCTGGGGAAAGAAGAGAACATCCTGGATCGATTGTGAATTTGTCATGATCATGGTCAGCCGGTCAATCCCGATGCCAAGACCGGCCGTTGGAGGCATGCCGAATTCAAGTGCGCGCAGGAAATCCTCATCCAGCACCATCGATTCGTCATCGCCGCGTTTACCCAGTTCAAGCTGTGATTCGAACCGTTCACGCTGGTCGATGGGATCGTTTAATTCCGAAAACGAGTTGCAGAGCTCTTTGCCATTGCAGATAGCTTCAAAACGCTCGACAAGTCCCTCCTTTGTACGGTGTTTCTTTGCCAGCGGCGACATCTCAACCGGGTAATCGGTGATGAAGGTAGGCTGGACCAGGAAGGGTTCGCATTTTTCACCAAAAATCTGGTCGATAATCTTGCCTTTGGCCATGGTACGGTCGATGGGAACATTCAGTTCTTTGGCAATGGCGGCGAGCTCTTCTTCGGGCTTGCCATCGATGTTGATCCCTGTAAAATGTTCGATGACCTCGAACATGGTGAACCTCTTCCAGGGCCTCTTAAAATCGACCAGGTTGTCGCAGACCTGCACCTGTGTTTTGCCATGCAGGTCCATTGCGATTTTTTCGACCATCTCCTCCACCAGGTCCATCATCCAGTTATAATCCTTATAGGCAACGTAAAGTTCCATCTGGGTGAACTCCGGGTTATGGAAGCGATCCATTCCTTCGTTCCGGAAATCCTTCGAGAATTCATAAACGCCGTCATACCCGCCGACAATAAGCCGTTTAAGGTAGAGCTCATTGGCAATGCGCATGTAAAGCACCATATCGAGGGCATTGTGGTGGGTTTTAAACGGTCTGGCTGCTGCGCCGCCATACAGGGGCTGCAGTACCGGAGTTTCTACCTCAAGGTATGATTTTGCGTTCAGGTAACTGCGCATTGAATTTACGAGGATGCTTCTTTTTACAAAGACATCGCGAACTTCAGGATTCACGATCATGTCGAGATACCGCTGGCGATAGCGCTGCTCGGGATCGGTGAAGGCATCGAACACGGCATCCTCTTTTTCCTTGACGATGGGAAGCGGGCGCAGCGATTTGCATAGCAATGTGAGCGACCTGGCATGGATGGTGATCTCCCCCATCTGGGTTATAAAGACATACCCGGTGATCCCGATGATATCCCCAATGTCTAGCAGTTTTTTGAAAACCGTATTGTATAGCAGCTTATCCTCACCCGGGCAGATATCATCTCTTTTAACATAGAGCTGGATGCGCCCGCTTTCATCCTGGAGCTCGACAAAGGAGGCTGCTCCCATGATCCTGCGGCTCATGATTCTGCCGGCTATAATCACATCCTGGTATAATGTATTATCACCCGGGAAGTTTTTCTTAATCTCGGCCGACTTGACATTTACTTCAAATGTGTCGGGCGGATATGGGTTGATTCCAAGCCTGATCAGCTCGTTAAGGGAATTTCTGCGTATGGTTTCCTGTTCTGTTAATCCTGTGCTCATGTTGCCAAATTTTTGGCAAAGATACAGATTTAGGCCATAACATCGCGGAGGATGAGATGGGACTGCAATCCCTTAAACCCCGGAAGGTGCAGCCGGTAATAAAGAAGGATGGTTTCGAGCAGCTGGTCCCGGGTTTCAGCATTCATATGAAGAAAAATTTCGCTATTCCGCCATTTCGCTGTTTCGCTGTTTCCTGCAGGGTATTCGCTGCAGCTTTCAACCAATGAAAAAAAGAGCCTGCTGCTTTCATGGTCAAGATATTGCCGGTGATCGGGAAGAGAGGCCTGGAACAATCCCTCCCTCAGGTTGAAAACGCGGAGCTGGTCCGAATAATTGGATAACGGGAAGATCCCGAGGAAATGACAAAACTGTAATGAGAAAAACAGGTGGAAACTGGAAACCGTTTCGCTGGTTTCATCGAGTTGCATGCAGGTGGTCCACAGGAATTCAAACAGGTCGGGGTTGGCCTCCTCTTCCCTGATCGTTTTGTATACCAGCTCGTTGATAAAGAGGGCAACCGAGCTTTTCCTGATGTCGAACGGGATGGACTGGTAGGGATGGGCCAGGTGGATCTCCTTCACATGCTGGAGTGCGTGCTTTTCCTTGTGATACACAACCAGGTCGAGCAGGGTGAGGGGCTGGAAAAGAGCAGGCTTTATTTTTGACCGGGCACTGCGGACTCCTTTGAACAAATAGGACTGGATTCCGAAAAGTTCGGTGTATATCGTAACGATTACACTGGTTTCAGAATACCTGACGGAATGAAAAACGATGCCTTTTGTTGCATGAAGCATCAGTGGATGATGAGAATCTTTGTGACAACTTTTTCTGAAGCCGCATCATTGGAGGCATACACAAGGTAAACGCCGGTTTCGACTTTTTTGCCGTGGAAATTTTTCCCGTCCCAGACAGCCTGTCCGCCTTCGGCTCGGGTTGAAAAAACCAGTGTCCCGTTGATATCGGTGATCCGGACCTGGGCATTGTTCACAAGTCCCTTAACGGCAATGTATCCCTCGTAGTCGGACTTAACGGGGTTCGGGAATGCATAAACATTCTCGTTGACATCACCCCCGGGGGTGGCGGAAGCACGGTAGGAGATTACACCCTTGTCGGTGCCGAAAAAAACATCCCCGTCCTGGTTCAGCGCCAGGCAGGTGATCCGGTCCGAAAGCAACGGGCTATCTTCAGCGGTGAAGTGATAAATCTGCTTGGTGCCGTCTTCTGAGAATAAAAACACTCCCCCGCGATCGGTTCCGATCCATTTGCGGTTGGCCCCGTCGACAGCAATTGCAGTGACCGTCTCGTTCTCAAGGAGGTACTGAACGTTCAGCCCCTGGGTCACCAGGATCTGCTGGGCGTCAAAATTCAATCCCGAAAAGACATTTTCCGGGGAATAGAAAACCGCGACACCCTTTTCGGTACCGATCCATATCTCGCCTTTCTGGTCTTCGGCCATGGTGTAAACTGTATTTCCCGGGATATTCCCGCTTCCTACCGAGGAGTTCAGCAACTTTGAATGGTCATCGGCAGTGTTGTCGGGTGTGCCGTTATCGCTGAAAACCAGGATTGAATTGGGATTCTGGTTGCCGTACCTCATCTGGATCCAAACCTGGCCGAGTTTATTGACCAAAACCTGCCCCAGGTCATCCTCATTTACAATAGGAATGGTGTAACCTGTCCATTTACTCCCTGTTTTCTTTGAGAGGCAGCGGTTGTTGTGTGAAGTGACCGCCCAGAGATTCCCTTTGGAATCGAAGGTGATGCCCCCGACACGGATATCGGATGTATCCGCAGCGGTATGGTGCCCCAGGGTGCTGTTGCTTTCGGTAAAACGCCTGATGACAGAATCGTTATAAATTTCCAGGATGCCCCTTCCGTAGGTGGCTGCAAAAACATGCCTGGTGTCGTTCGGATCAACGGCAATGCTTAAAACATCATGGCTGGATGCCATGACGGGGTTGTTATAACCGGCAAGGTTTTTCCAGTTGGTGTTGTCAAAATGATACACCTCGGGCAGCATGTATAGCGGGCTGAAAGAAAGGTCACGACCGCCGGGAGCGATAAACAGGTCGTTGCCCTTGCTGGTCATGCTGAAGGCAAGAGCGGACGAAGGTCCGCTGATGTTATAATAGACCTTGGAGCTGTTCGCCGGATTGTAGCTGGTAAGTCCCGAATAGGTATCTCCGATCCAGAACCATCCGTCACGGTCGGCGATGGCAGCCTGGGGGAAGAGATTTCCAGGAACTGTGGAGAAGGTGGTTAGGTCGGTTGTGGTTACGGTTACCATATAATTGTATGATACAAGGAGATAGGTGTCGTTTGAAGCAATGTTCATCACCGTGTTGTTTACTCCCCGTTGCCACCTGCTCCAGTTACCGTCGGAAAAGATACAGATGGTATCGGAATTTGCAGAACCCTTCCGCTTATTTACAAATACCTTCCCGTTAAAAAAGGTGATGGTGTTGTATGCGGCTGTCGTATCGATCTGTTCATCCTTATGCCATTGGGCGAAATTGGCAATGTTGGGATCCTTGGCGTATGCTTTATAAATTCCATGTTCCGACGCGGCAAACAGTGAATCATGCTGGTCTTTTGTCAAAGCCAGTACATTTACCTGGCTGCCGTTATTACCTATGTAATAGGTGTCCCGTATCTCCTCCTTGCTGATGTCGAGTACCACGATGCCGAACCCGCAGGAGAGATATGCATCCTTCCCTATAAAATAGATGCTGTTGATCGTTTTATTTCCAAGGATGCCTTTTCGTTTGATATCCGACACGTTGATGATCGTATTGTCCTTGATCAGGTCGATATTTGCATTGGTATAAGCGATTACAAGTGTTTTATATTCCTTGCTGTAACTGATGGTGCTGATACCGATATCCGACAGCCCGGTAATTTTTGTGATGCGGGTAATGCTGTTCTCATCCTTGTCATAGTAAAACACGGCATACGGGGTAGATACATAGATCCGGCTGCCTGCATCCGCCAGGGAGTTGCAAAGGGTATAAGGAAGTTCATCCCGCCAGTGTCCGATGGGAACCGGCTGGGCATAAAGTCCGTAAAATCCTAGGAGAGCTATAAGACAGGTGAAGAGGTACCGGGTGGATTTCATGCGTCAATGTTTTTAAAGGTCAAACGACTGTTCAGGTAAACGGGGATATAACCCATAACCAGGAATCACGGATTACAGCATGAGGGTGAGCATGGACTTCTCATGGATGGGGATTTTCCGGGGTTATCAATAATAACTGATTTTTCAGTGATTTATTGTGGAAAATCAACTGTTTCAGATAATCATTCCTGCTGCAACCGTTTCATTGGTGGATTCATCAATGAGAATGATGCTCCCGGTAATGTGGTTTGTTTTGTAGGAGTCGAAGAACAGTGGTTTGGTGGTTTTCAGCCTGACCATGGCAATGTCATTCATCCTCACGGTTTTGTTCCCGGTTATTTTTTCGAGTGTACTGATATTCAGTACGTAATCGACATCCTGGACGAGGCATCGCACATCCCTGGTTGTGTTTTTCAGGGCGTATTTTCCCTGCACCTGAAGCGGTTTTGGATTCATCCAGCAAATCATGGCACTGATATCGCAACTTTCGGAAGGAAGATCGCTGAGCCCAACGATCATGTCTCCCCTGCTTAAATCCACATCATCCCTGAGAGTAAAGGTAACAGACATGGGGGGGTGGGCCTCTGAAAGTGACCCGGTCAGGGTATCGATGGATGTAATCTCGGTTTGAATCCGGGAGGGAAGAACCGTTACTTTATCGCCGGGATGAAAAAAACCACCTGCAACCCGTCCGGCATATCCCCGGTAGTCGTGGAATTCATCCGATTCCGGGCGGATCACGTACTGAACCGGGAATCGCTGGTGAACCAGGTCGTGGTCCTGGCTGATAGGAATTGTCTCCAGGTGATGGAGCAGGGTGCCGCTGGAATACCAGGGCATATTTGCCGATGGTTTAACAACATTGTCGCCATGCAGGGCACTGATGGGGATGAACCGCATATCCTGCCGGGGAAAAACCAGGTTTGCAAATGACTGGAATTCGTTAAGGATCGAAAAATAGACATCCTCGCGGTATTCCATCAGGTCCATCTTGTTGATACAGACAATGATATGAGGAATTCCAAGGAGCGATGCAATAAAGGCATGACGGTGCGTCTGTTCGATCACCCCGTTCCGGGCATCGATCAGGACAATGGCTGCATTTGCAGTTGAAGCCCCGGTGACCATGTTCCGGGTATACTGGATATGGCCTGGAGTATCGGCAATAATAAATTTTCGCTGCGGGGTTGCGAAATACCGGTAGGCAACATCAATGGTGATTCCCTGTTCCCTTTCGGCACGAAGCCCGTCGGTGAACAGGGCCAGGTTGAGGTGTTCCGAGCCTTTCTTAATACTGGCGCGTTTTACGGCATCGAGCTGGTCCTCGAAGATAGACTTGCTGTCGTAAAGCAACCGTCCGATAAGGGTGCTTTTTCCATCGTCAACACTGCCGGCGGTTGTGAAACGCAGCAGCTCCATATCGAGATAGGCTTTACTGGAGAAGGTCGGTTCCATCAGAAATAGCCCTCCTTTTTTCTGTCTTCCATTGCCGCTTCAGAGCGTTTGTCATCATAGCGCCCGCCCCGTTCAGTCACACGGGTGGCGGCGATCTCCTGGATAATATCCTCAACGCTGTCGGCAAACGACAATGTGAGCCCGGTACAGGAAATATCCCCGACGGTGCGGCATCTTACACGCCGGTGTTCGACCTTTTCCGACGGTTTCATCTCCATGAAGGGTGCGGCGGCAAGCCAGACGCCGTCACGGAAAAACACATCCCGTTCGTGTGTGAAATAGATGCTGGGCAGGTCAATATTCTCGGCAAGAATATATTGCCATACATCCATCTCTGTCCAGTTGCTGATCGGGAAAACACGAAAATGCTCCCCCATGCGCTTTTTCCCGTTGAACATGTACCACAGTTCGGGGCGTTGGTTTTTGGGATCCCATTGTCCGAATTCGTCGCGATGAGAAAAGAAGCGCTCTTTGGCCCGTGCTTTCTCTTCATCACGGCGGGCACCGCCGATGGCAGCATCAAATTTGTTTTGTTCTATGGCATCAAGCAGGGTGACGGTTTGCAATACATTACGGCTGGCATTAATCCCTTTTTCTTCAACAGCCCTGCCCTTGTCGATCGATTCCTGGACTGATCCGATCAGCAGCCGTGCATTGACCGATTTAGCCATGCGGTCCCTGAATTCCAGTGTTTCCGGGAAATTATGACCCGTATCAATATGCAGCAGGGGGAAAGGAATCCTGGCAGGATAAAAGGCTTTCATGGAGAGATGAACAAGGACAATCGAATCCTTTCCGCCTGAAAAAAGCAGGACCGGGTGCTCAAATTGTGCCGCCACCTCCCGTAAAACATAAATTGCTTCAGACTCCAGCTCTTTCAGGTGAGTCAACTTATAATTGCCCATTACACCCTACGATTTGCCAAAAATCCGCTGAAGAAATGTCTTGTTTTTGATTGACGATTCCCGGTCATCAGAGTAATAGCCGTACCCGTATCCGTGTCCGTAACCCGATCCGTAACCGTAACCGTAACCCGATCCGTAACCGTAACCATAACCATAGCCGTAGCCGTAGCCGTAGGAACTGCGGTTAAGTTTAACATCATTGATCAGGATGGCCAGGTTGTTGATACCGCGGTGTTCCATGTCACGGATAATTGACCCGAAGATTTTCTTATGTGTATAACCCTGCCGTACCAGAACCAGGTTGGCATCTGCATGTTTCATAAGCAGGAATGCGTCGGTTACAAGGCCTACGGGGGGTGTGTCGATAATGATATAGTCGTAAACCAGTTTCAGCTTGGCAAACATGTCAATACACCGGTCGGAGGCGATCAGCTCGGCCGGGTTGGGGGGAACCGGACCCGACATGATGATGTCGAGATTGTCGATCCCTGAAAACTGGATAATGTCTTCGAGTTTGCTCTTCCCAATGATGTAAGAGGTGATGCCCTCCGTGTTGGTGAGCCCGAAATCCTGGTAAATTTTGGGTTTCCGAAGGTCAAACCCCATCAGGAGGGTCTTTTTGCCATAAAGGGCATAAATCGATGCCAGGTTGATGGATACAAATGTTTTACCGGCACTCACCATATCGGCAGTGATCAAAACCGTTTGTTTTTCTTTGCCCTGGAGCAGGTAATTGATATTGGTCCTGACTGAACGGAAAGACTCGGCAATGGTCGATTTCGGTGAATCAATAACAACAACTGTACTTGCTTTGTCACTATGGATCACATGGCCCAGGATTGGCAGAGAGGTCAGTTTTTCAACATCGTCGCGCTCCATGATCATATCATTGAAATAATCTTTTCCTATGATATAAAGAATGGGCAGGATGATTCCAAGAATCAGGGCGATGATGTAATTCAGCGATTTTTAATTTAATAAATAATTAAATTA
>JBAXFZ010000092.1:0-11660 GCA_037139685.1 Bacteroidota bacterium | reverse complement strand
TGGTCGTTTGCATACACATCCAGTTTTTTCTGATCTTCGCCCTGGACATTGACCTCTCCCGCATAGCCCATCACCTCGCCAAGTCCCGCACGGTTAACCTCACGGTTTACAAATTTGGCAGCGATGCCGATATCATTCAGCAATCTCGATAATTCGCCCGATGCCTGTGGGTATTCGGACTGTTGTTCAATAATAAATTCGGTAAGGGTCTTGAATTTCATATGTCAGGGTTTTAAGATCACAAAAATAGGCATTTCCGGCGAATTCAATCTTAGTTTTTCTTTACATTTGTGCCATACAGACAGAGGTATTTAAATTTGGCGGTGCGGCCATCAGCACTGCTGAACGGGTAAGGAACATGGCCGGCATCCTGAAAAAGTGTGCGGATGACCCTATCCTTGTGGTCGTTTCAGCAATGGGAAAAACGACCAATGCCCTTGAAGTTGTCCTGGAGCATTACCTTGACGATGATCATATTGCCATTGTTGAATCGTTTCAAAAGGTATGGGATTATCATTTTGAGATACTTGACAGTTTATTTGACGACCAGGATCATCCTGTCTTCGGGGAGGTCGGATCGCTCTTTAACCAGCTCAGGGGCTATATCCGCAAGGGACATCTATACGATAAAAACCGGCGTGACCGGGATTTTGAATATGACCAGATGGTCAGCTACGGGGAACTGATTTCGTCGGCCATCATCAGGAACTACCTTGTCCTGGAAGGAATTTCAACGAAACTGTTCGATGTAAGGGAATTGATAAAAACCGACTCCACCTTCCGCGATGCGAGGGTTGACTGGGTTAAAAGCAGGGAGCTGATCTTCAACAGCATTACCGAATACTTCCAACACCACGGGAAGGGAGCTGTTGCGCTAACCCAGGGCTTTATAGGGAGCGACCCGCGCGGCAACACAACTACGCTGGGACGCGAAGGATCTGATTTTACGGCGGCTATCTTCGCATTTTCCCTCCAGGCTAAGGAGATGACCATCTGGAAGGATGTGCCGGGGGTGATGAACGCCGATCCGAAACTGATGCCCGACGCGGTTTGCCTTGAAACACTCTCCTATCGCGAAGCCATAGAACTGGCCTATTACGGGGCGAGCGTGATCCATCCGAAAACAATCAAGCCCCTCGAAAACGCCAATATTGTGCTTAAGGTGAAATCTTTCCTGGCACCTGAATCGCAGGGGACTGTGATTGAAAATATAAGGGAATGGAAGATCCCCATCCCCATTTACATCCTGAAAAACAACCAGGTCCTGATTTCAGTTTCCACGCGCGATTTTTCGTTTATCCTTGAAGAAAACCTGAGTGAAATTTTCAGGATACTGGCCAGCTTCAGGGTAAAGGTCAATATCATGCAAAACTCGGCCATCAGCTTCTCCATATGCGTTGACAACGACCCGCACAAGGTACTTCCGCTGATAAAACACCTGCAGGACAATTATGAAACCCGCTATAACGAAGGGCTGGAGCTGTATACGATCCGCCATTACTCCGATGCAGCCGTGAGCAGGATCATCCGGGGCAGGAAGATCCTGATGGAGCTCAGGAGCAGGAATCTTACCAGGTAATGCTGGAATGAAAACAATGCAGGCAATGCAAGCTACGCAGACAATGCAGACAATGCAGGATTTCTAGGGGATGACTACCGGGAAGTCGTAGCGGAAGTCGTCGTATTCGGGTTTGCCAAGAATCTTTCCAAGGAAATCGCTGTAGGCATCGGTAAATGAAAACCGGCTGATGTCGTAGTAATCATCAGACAAGGGTTTATTTCCCACAGCCCCCATGTCGATCGAGGTTGTATTGAATTCCTCGAGCTCCTCATTGGTAACGATTTTTTTCATAACGGGCATCTGGCCATACTCTTCACGAAGCAAGAGGTCAACTACCTTGTCGGCAAGTGCTGAAGTCAGCCTGCGGTCATAATGCCTGCAATGGCCCGAGCGCGGGTAGTAGCCCGAAATCTGGGCGCGTGCGTCGATACCCAGTTTGCTGCTTATCTCAGTCGCGACAACCCCGCTGACGCCTCCAAACCTTGGATGCCCGTATTCATCGAGTTCTGAACTGGCATAGACCACATCAACCTTGCCGCTTTTTTCATCATACCAGCGGATCCCTTCAGAAACGGGAATAACAAGGCATTTCTTCTTCGAGTTCATGTAGGTCTCCTTCACCGTTTCAAAAAACACCTCCTTGCGCTCCTTTGTAATCTCGAATTCAGGGATCAGGCCAAGAGAACCTCCGCCAAAAACGGGGGTGCCTGTGAGCCAGCCTGCATCGCGTCCCATAACTTCCATCACGATAATGCGTGAATGGGATTCGGCAGTTGTTTTGATGCTTGCAGTGAATTCCATCATTGAACGTGCTGCCGATGGGAACCCGGGGCAGAGCACGGCCTCTATATCCCGTCCCTGGTAGGTGTGAATCGTGCGCGTGCGCAGGTCGTTGTCGATTGTCTTTGGAAAGCCGATCACCGGGATACCTTCCGTCTCGAAGAGCCGCTTGGCGGCACCATTGGTGTCGTCTCCCCCTATTGTCACAAGGACATCGATCTTATAACGTTCGAAGTTACGCAACACCTGCGGAACACGGCTTTCAGGATTCTTTTTTGACGCGAAAGGGTTGGTCCGGCTCGATCGCAGGGCAGTACCTCCGTAATAGCCATCATAGGGCTGGTTCGTAAGGTCAACCACGTTACCATCACCAAGCAGCCCCTTCCATCCCTGCAGGACGCCAAATACCTTGAACCCCAGCAGGGAAGCACGGTTTCGTATTGCTTCAATACTTGAATTGATTGCAGGTGTATCGCCCCCGCCGGATAGAATTGCCAACGTCTTGCCGTGGAAAAGTTTGTTCTCGTATTTCATATGATAATATTTATTTTTTTGGGGCCATATGGAATAACCATAAATTATCATTCACGGTACGCATGAACGTAGTTCTTATGGTTATTTCATGTTTCTGAATTAATTTGAAAACCCGGTTACTGATTGCCCCGATCCTCCGGAACTGTTAAACAAAACAATGCTCCCAGGGTTATTTTCAGTTATAATTGTGATGCAAACTTACTACTTTTTTGGGAAACGGCCGATTCCTGTGACCCCGGTCACCCGTTTTTTACTGCGGCAATCAACCCTTCACCGGCCAGGCGACAAGTAAAACAGCATTATGGTTTCAACGGCAATCGGGGCGGTTCAACCGGCCGGTTCACAGCCCATCGCTGCCCTGATTTTTTCAACCAGCACCCTTGCAAGTTTTTCATTGGACTCAATGGTCCACCCGGCAATGTGAGGGGTAAGTATTACACGGTCGGAGGCCATCAGGTAACCCAGCTCTGTCGGCAAATTCTCAGAAATGTTTTCAAAAGAGGAATCTTCATACTCGAGCACATCGAGTGCCGCCCCTTTAACCTTGCCGCTGACCAGGTTTCTGACCAGGTCGGCGGTTCTGACCACCCTTCCCCTGGCGGTGTTGATCAGCCATATGTCTTTCCTGAACCGGCCGATGAAATCGTGGTCCACCATCCAGGTGGTTTCATCTGTCAGCGGCACATGCAGGCTGACGATGTCGCTTTGTTCAAAAATCTCATCCAGCGTGGTTTCAATGGTATTTCCGTCTGAATAGCTGAGCTTATATTTGTCGTAGGAGATCACATTAGCCTGGAAACCCTTCAGTCGCCGGGCAAATGCACTTCCCATATGGCCATACCCGATGATGCCGATTGTCTTTCCCATGATCTCGTTGCCCCTGTTTTCCTCCCTGTGCCAGATCCCCTGCCTAACCTGACGGTCGGCCCGGTTCAGGTGATTCATCAGTGAAAGAAGCATGCCGAGCGTCTGCTCCCCCACTGCATCACGGTTTCCCTCAGGGGAGTTCAAACAAAGGATCCCTTTGCTTTCTGCATAAACCGTATCAATATTTTCCATCCCGGCCCCTACCCTGCCGACAAACCTCAGGCTGGCTGCCTTGTCAAGGAATTCCTTGTCAATCCTGATCTTGCTGCGGATAATAACACCTGCATACTGTGATGCGACCTCAAGGAAATCTTCGCGCTTGTAGTCTGCGAAAAAATCACATTGAAAACCAAACGCTGTTAATCCCTCGCGGACAAGGGGATGGACTGAATCGATAAAGAGGATTTTTGACATAAAATAATAGCGAAATGGAGAAATAGCGAAATAGTGAAATGGTGAAATGGCGAAATGGCAAAATGGCGAAAAAAAATTAGCTGTTTTGCCACCGGGTTATCTTATTTTATGTTACAAAGGTATATGAGATTCTTATTTTCCAATCAGGTTTTTCTTAATTTTGCAACCCTAAATTCAAGACTGTGTGGAATTTCCTTGTCAGAACCATTTTACGTAACCGGATAACAATACTGGTTGTCATTGCGCTTTTAACCGCCTTCATGGGCTATAAGGCCATGGAGGTCAAAATCCAGTATGAAAGTGCTTCAATCCTTCCCGCCAAGGATTCAACCAACATCATCTACCAGAAATTTATCAGGCAATTCGGGCAGGATGGGACAGTCATGTTTATCGGGATGGATGACAAACAGTTTTTCACGTTATCCCATTTTAATGCCGTTTTCGATCTCACCGATTCCCTGAAGCAGATCCGGGGCGTATCCGAGATTGTATCCATTACGAGGATCTATAACCTGGTTAAAAACGATTCTCTCAGGAAATTTGAATTCATTCCTATTTCGCCTCATAAACCGGCCAGCCAGCAGGAGCTTGACTCAATAAAGGCCCTCATCTATTCCCTTCCCTTTTACGAAGGTCTGATTTATAACAGGGCCTCATCGGCCTTCCTTATGGCTGTTACCCTCGATAAAAAGACGATCAATTCGAAGGATCGCGACCGGCTGGTCCGTGATATCAGGGAGATGGTTGACAGGTTTACAACCAGGACGCAGGTTGAGGCACATTTTTCGGGGTTGCCCTATATCCGCACCCTGATTGCAAAAAAACTCGAAAACGAGCTCCGGTTGTTTGTTTTGCTTGCCCTGCTGGTTTCCGCCTTTTTCCTCTATCTCTTCTTCAGGTCAACCAAGGCGGTTATCTTTCCAATGCTTATCGTCATGATCAGTGTTGTTTTCGCTCTCGGGCTCATGGCCATTTTCGGCTACAAGATAACGATGCTGACCTCCATCATACCCCCGCTGGTGATTGTGATCGCGGTGGAAAACTGCATCTTCATCCTGAATAAATATCATTACGAATACAGCCACCATCACAACCAGGCAAAGGCCCTCTCGCGCGTGATTCAGCGCATCGGGGTGGCAAACCTGCTTACAAATGCCGCAACAGCAACAGGGTTTGCCGCATTCATCATTACAAACAACAACCTGCTTGTCGAATTCGGGCTGGTTGCCGCCATCAGCATCATGTTCATTTACGCACTTTCGCTTACCCTGGTACCGATATTTTTCAGCTTCCTGCCTCCGCCCAAAAGCAAGTACACCAAACACATCGAAGACAGCATTGCCAAATCAATTATCGACAAAGCCGTCTATTGGGTTCAATACCACCGGAATCTCATCTATACCGCCATGGGCATTTGCATCGTGATTGGCGTGATTGGCGCACTGCGGCTGAAAACCAGCGGAACCCTCGTGGACGATATATCAAAACGCGATCCGATCTATAAGGATATGATGTTCTTTGAAAAGCATTTTAAAGGGATCATGCCGCTTGAGATCGTGGTTGATACAAAAAAGAAGAAGGGGGTGATGAACCTCGCTACCCTGAAAAAGATCGACCGGTTGCAGGACAGCCTGAAAACCTATAAAGAGCTGTCAAAAGCCTTGTCGGTCGTGGAGGTGATCAAAACTGCCAAACAGGCCTTCTATGGCGGTGATCCTCAGTTTTACGCCCTGCCCAACTCCAATGAATTAACCTTCATGGCCAGTTATATCCCGTCGTTTAAATCAAAAAAACGATCCATCCTCGACAACTTCATCGACTCAACCTACCAGACCACCCGCATCAGCGTGCAGATGGCCAACGTCGGCACAAAACAGATCGACAGCATACAGCAAACTCTCAAACCGACCATCAACGCCATTTTCAACCCCTCAAAATACCAGGTTACCATCACCGGGACAAGTGTCGTGTTTTTAAAGGGAACCAATTTCCTTATCCGGAACCTGTGGGAAAGTATTGCCCTTGCTATCGTGGTAATAGCCATGTTGCTGGCTTTCCTGTTTACCTCCTGGCGGATGATCCTGATCTCCCTGATCCCGAACCTGATTCCGCAGCTGATGACCGGGGCGCTGATGGGTTTTGCCGGGATCCCCATAAAACCCTCAACGATCCTGATTTTCAGCATCGCTTTGGGAATTTCAGTCGATAATTCCATCCAGTTCCTTTCACGGTACAGGTTGCAGCTCAAGCAAACCAACCACAATATCCCGTCATCGGTAATTTCGGCCCTGCAGGAAACAGGATACAGCATGATCTATTCGTCAACCGTTCTCTTTTTTGGCTTTGGAATATTCGTCCTTTCGACCTTTGGAGGCACGCAGGCACTGGGGTTCCTCATCTCTTTCACCCTGCTGGTCGCCGGGTTGCTGAACATGTTCGTACTGCCCTCCCTCCTGCTGACCCTCGATAAATGGAGTACCACAAAATCGTTCGAAACGCCTTTGGTTGATTTCTATGAAGAACAGGCAGATGTTGATCTAGACGGAATTGAAATAGGAAATGATGAAAAAAAATAAATTTGAATTATGAAAGGAATCATTTTAGCAGGCGGTGCAGGAACACGTCTTCACCCGCTTACCCTCGCAGTCAGTAAACAACTGATGCCGATTTACGACAAACCGATGATCTATTACCCGCTTTCGGTTCTGATGATGGCGGGAATCAGCGAAATCCTCATTATTTCAACGCCTCACGACCTTCCTCATTTCAGGCAACTGCTGGGCGACGGGAAAACGCTTGGCTGCTCTTTTTCTTATGCCGAGCAGGCGATCCCGAACGGCCTGGCCCAGGCTTTTGTGATCGGGGAAAGCTTTATCGGGAAGGATAAGGTAGCACTAGTACTTGGGGATAATATCTTCTTTGGCAACGGCCTTTCACAATTGGTTCAGGAGAACAACGACCCCCAGGGAGGTGTTGTGTTTGCTTACCATGTGAACGACCCTGAACGATACGGTGTGGTTGAATTTGATGAAAATTTCAAAGCCCTCTCGATCGAAGAGAAGCCAAAGCAGCCAAAATCAAATTTTGCCGTTCCCGGGCTCTACTTCTACGACAATTCGGTAATCGATGTGGCAAAAAACATTAAACCTAGCGCCCGCGGTGAATACGAGATTACGGATGTGAACCGCTGCTACCTTGAACAGGGAAACCTTAAAGTTGGGGTATTAAGCCGTGGCATTGCCTGGCTCGACACCGGGACATTCGAATCGTTGCTCCAGGCCTCGCAGTTCGTGGAGGTGGTCCAAAACCGCCAGGGACTCAAAATCGGGTGCATCGAAGAGATCGCCTACCGTATGAAATTCATCAACCGGGAACAGTTGAATGAAATTGCACGCCCCCTGCTTAAAAGCGGCTATGGCCAGTATCTTCTAAATTTGGGAGAATAACCCGGAACCAAAAAACACATTTCGCCATTTCGCTATTTAATATGATCTCCCTTAAAGCACTTCAGCAACGTATCGGTGATGCATTTTCGTCAACCAATTTTGTCCAGGAACCCGTAAGACTTTATGAACCGATCGCTTATGCCCTGGACCTGGGTGGCAAACGGCTCCGTCCGGTCCTGGTGCTGATGTCGTGCGATCTGTTTGGCGGCAATATTGAAGAGGCTGTCTTCCCGGCACTGGGTGTCGAGATTTTTCACAATTTCACCCTGTTGCACGACGACATCATGGACAATGCGTTGCTGCGACGTGGCAAGGAAACTGTCTTTAAGAAATGGGATAAGAATACAGCCATTCTGTCAGGCGATACGATGTTTGTGATTGCTTACGAATATGTCGCTAAAACAGATTCCGTCTTGCTGCCGCAGGTTCTCAACCTGTTTAACGATACCGCCAGGAAAGTCTGCGAAGGACAGCAATATGACATGGATTACGAGAAACAGGAAGATGTTTCGATTCCCGATTACATGAAGATGATCAGGCTTAAAACCGCAGTCCTGATAGCCTGCAGCCTTAAACTGGGAGCGATCCTGTCGGGCGCCGACCCTGCCCATGCAGAAAAAATATATGATTTCGGAATTGAACTGGGCCTAGCCTTCCAGCTTCAGGACGACCTGCTCGATGCCTTCGGGGATACGACCAAATTCGGGAAATCGATCGGGGGAGACATCTCGACAAATAAAAAAACCTATCTCTACCTGAAGGCATTTGAACTGGCAAAAGGCGAAACGCTTGAGAAGCTGAAAAGATATTTTATCACCGGTGACGGCGCCGGAACTGAAAAAATCAGCGCAATATTAAATATCTACAGGGAGTTGAACATCCATGAAATCACCCGTAGCGAAATTGAATATCATCACGCCAGAGCACTGGAAATACTGGGTTCATTCAACTTCTCACCTGCAACGACCCACGAACTGGTTCAGCTTATGCAGGAGATGCTCGGAAGGGAAAAATAAATGAAATGCAAAATGCAAAATGCAAAGTGCAAAATGCAAAGTAATAATTGTAATTTGCTTCAGGTTTCCATTATTTCAAGTTCATAGCTGAGTTCTTCCCACCTTTTCATCTCCCTGGCAAGGGCACTTTTAACCTCCTCATATTGCTGGTAAAGGCTCCCATCCTGTATCTGTTTCTGGTATTTTTCGGGATTGCCAAGCATACCCTCCTTAAGTTTGATTTCCGACTCCAGCCGCTCAATTTCGGTTTCGCACTTGCCGATCAGGCTTTTCACCTTGCGGATCTCCTTATCGTTTTCCCTGCGTTTCTCCCAATCGAGCTTATTCTGTGAAACCTGCTCCCCGTCAGACTGGGTGGAGGCTTTCTGCTGGCTGGCCTCCAGTTCGCTAAGGGTGCGCAGCCTGCGCTGCTCCAGGAAATCGTATATGTCACCCAGGTACTCCTTTACAATGCCGCGACGGAACTCAAAAACCCGGTTGGTAAGCCCCTGCAGGAAATCCCTGTCGTGGGAAACAATGATCAGTGTGCCGTTGTATTGAAGCAGGGCGCTTTTCAGCACATCCTTCGAACGCATATCCAGGTGGTTTGTAGGCTCATCAAGGATCAGCAGGTTGGCAGGGGTTAGCAGGAGCTTTGCCAGCGACAGTCGTGATTTTTCACCTCCCGAGAGCACCTTCACCTTTTTCTCAATATCATCCCCGCTGAAGAGGAACCCACCCAGGATTCCCTTGATGCGCGTCCGGATGTCTCCAACAGCAATGTCGTCGATGGTTTTAAATACAGTTTTTTCAGGATCCAGGTAATCACTCTGGTTTTGAGCATAGTAACCGATCACCACGTTGTGGCCGAATTTCAGCTCACCCGAATAATCCACAAGCCCAGTAATTACCTTGGATAATGTAGTTTTCCCCTCACCGTTTTTTCCGACAAAGGCTATCCTGTCGTTTTTTATAACAGAGAAGGAGAGATCGTTCAGCACCCTTTTCTGCGGGTAATCCTTGCAGATGCCATGGCCTTCAAGGATGATTTTTCCCGAATGGGGCGCAGGGGGAAACCGGAAACGGATCCCGGATTCGTCAACCATATCAACCTCAACAAGGTCGATTTTATCGAGGAGTTTGATCCTCGATTGAACCTGTTTGGCCTTTGTTGCCTTGGAACGGAAACGTTCAACAAACCGTTCGATCTGTCGAATCTGGCGCTGCTGGTTATTGTGTGTCGCAAGCTGGCTTTCCATCCGCTCTTCCCGCATCAGCACATACTCTGAGTAGTTAGCCTTATAATCGTAGAGTTTCCCCATAGAAATCTCTATTGACCTTTTGGTCACATTATCGAGGAAGGCCCTGTCGTGCGAAACCAGCACAACAGCTCCCTTATAGCCTGCAAGAAACTCCTCAAGCCATTGTATTGAATCGATATCAAGGTGGTTGGTAGGCTCATCCAGCAATATCACATCATGCTGCTGAAGGAGGATTTTGGCTATTTCGACACGCATCTGCCAGCCGCTGCTGAAGGTGGTCATCATCCTGGTGAATTCCTCACGCTCGAATCCAAGGCCGATAAGTACCTTTTCGATATTCACATGGATCGCCTGCCCGCCTATGAGGTGGTAGCGTTCAAGCACATCAGAATGTTTCCTGATTAGTTTGTGATAACTTTCCGATTCATAATCGGTACGCTCCGCTATCTCCTTCTCGAAGCCGGCGATTCTCTCCTCCAGGTGAACTACTTCGGTAAAAGCATTCATGGCCTCCTCCTCCACGCTGCGCTCGCTGTTCATCTCCATCTCCTGCGGCAGGTAACCGATTGAATAACCGTCAGGGAAGATCACATCCCCCTCATCGGCTTTCTGAAGCCCCTTGATGATCTTCAGCAGGGTTGACTTGCCTGCCCCGTTTTTCCCCACGAGGCCGATACGGTCTTTATCGTTTATTATAAATGAAATGTGGTCGAACAGTGATTCGCCGCCAAACTGGATTGAGAGATTGTTGATTGAAATCATAGGTAATGCAAAGATAGGAATAGATTTTGGAAGAAGCGGAGTTCAGAGGACGGGGTGAATATTCCCGGCAGGGATAAATAAACAGTTGAACTAAAATGAAAAAGGCCGGTGTAAACACCAGCCTTTTTCAAAGTAATTCCGGTTAAGGATTAGTGGGTCACCGTGATCTTGACGGTACGAACACCTTCGCTGGTGGATACTTTTACAAAGTACACGCCAACTTTGAATGAGGTAACATCGATCTTCGTGGTTTTTGCATCAACGTTTTTGTTGTTGTAAACCGTCTGACCTACAAAGTTGATTACTTCCATGCTGTTGATGGTGTAATCGCTCTTCACGTTAACCAATTCCGTTGCAGGGTTCGGGTAGATCATGATCTGGCCGTTGCCAAGTTCATTAACACCTGTTGCAGGGAAGTGGACAGTGATGGTATCTGAAGAAGCTTCGCAAAGAACAGTCTGATCTGCGGAGTTCTTGAAGAGGGTAGTTACATAATATTTCCAGAAACTGGCCAACGGGGTAGTTGAAGGATGTACATCAAGGTAGGTTGTTGCAGTAACAGGGCTTGCATTGATTTTCGAGAATGCGCCTGTTCCGCTGTCGCCTGTGCGGTATACATTGTACCCGGAAAGGATGCTGCTGTCTGATGTGGCAGTTTTCAGCGGGCCCATGGTCATGTAGCTGTGGCTGTCGCCGCTTACGTGAGCCTGGTTGGCTTTTGCATCACTCTTCACGCCGGCTGGCATAATCGCGCCGGGGACAAGTTCAACTGATTTCATATCACCACTTACAAGAGCAGTAACGCGCTCAAGGAATACGGCGGGGTTGGCTCCGAGGGTGGAGGCTTTCGCCCACACGCCTGTGGCACTCTGGTTCCATCCGAGATCCTGTGCAGCATAGGGTCCGTTTTCATCACTTGCCAGGTAATATGACTGTGCAGGCAGGTTGTTGAATTTAACCATGGCAAAGAATTCGCCGGTAAAAGGAACATCGTTGATGGGAACATCGATCCATGTATTTACAGGACCAGCGCTGAATG
>JBAXFZ010000091.1:0-11662 GCA_037139685.1 Bacteroidota bacterium | reverse complement strand
TGCTGCAAGCCCTGAATGTAATCGCGCATTATAAAAAGGACTGATTAGTTACAAATAATTAAAACATCAGGTTTGGTGCAAAGAACATCCTTGCTTCAGACAATAAAAAAAATGAAAGGTTGCCCTGCTGAAAGGATATAATAATAATTATTTTCCTGTAGCTCCGGTTGCTGCGGAAAGCTTTTTCAAACCGTCGTCGGTTGCATCCAGCAGGGGTTTGATAGAGATTTCAGATCCTACCGCATTTTTCATCCAGAGTTGCGGTATAAGCCGGCCTGCAGAATAAATACGGATTGCCTCATCGGCGAAATTTTTCCCTTTCAGGAACTGGTCGAGTTGGAAATCAATAAGATGACCTACAGGATAATTCGAAAGGTAAAGCGGGTTGTCGATCATATGCGAATAGATACCAAGGATTGGCGAATCCTTCTGGCCGAAAACCGGGGCATAATACTGGTTCCAGGTGTCAATGGCAGTTTTGACAACGGTCTCCTTCAACTGTTGTTTGGTTGCATTGGGGTTTGAATAAAGCCACTGCCAGACTTTCATATCAACGAGGGAGACTCCCATTATTTCATAACTCATCCAGAAATTGTCGATGGCAGCAAGCGATTCCTTTAGAGGATCGTTGTTTTTCATGCCAAGCAGTTCAAGGTCATGTTTTTGAAAGGTGAAGGCGAATGCCTCTGTAAAGGCCGTGTTAGGCACTCCCTGCATCATGTAGTTATCAACAAAATTGAGTGAGATGGTTTGTTCAACATTGTGTCCCAATTCGTGGACGGCAATGTTATAACCTTTATAGTCCATACCCTCCTTGCCGATTCGTGTGCGCAGGTGGTTCTTGTCTCCCTTCATCTGGGCTCCCCAGGCATGCCCGCTGCCGCGGGCCGGGTCAACGGTTATATGTGAAGCGATCTCCCTGGCTTTTTCGGGTTTGAAGCCCAGTTTAACCAGGATATTGGGGATATCTGCTTCAAAGGCCTTTGTGTCAGGGTATTTGGCACGTGTCGTTTTATCGAGCAGATCCATATCCATGCTGCTCCTTGCTTTAAAACCGTCGTACCAGATATCAAACGGAAGGAGGGGGCGGCCAAGCCTCTTACTTATAAGTTCGCCGACCTGCTTTACTTCCGGGGAAGAACAAAGGTCAACGAACAGTTTTTCAACCTGTTCCTGGCGAAGTTCCATTCCCCCGTCGAAAGAACGCATAATGAAGGATGGGTTCATTGGTGTGTAGGGATCCATCGCACTCATTACTTTGAAATTGTTCAGGAAATATTCATATCGTGTGTCCGGCTCCGGCTTGTTTGCCACTTCCGCTCCATTCTTATAAACCTTGTTGGTTACGGGGTTCCATTGCAATGCCGGGTTGTTGATCACATCTGCAGGGATATCCTGGTTGATGATCCTGAGCATCACCTGGTAAATCATTTTTTGCTTGAGCAACCCCTCATCTGTTTTATTGTAATTGGCTTTGAGTTCGTCCCTAAGGTTCCAGTGCGAAATCAGCTTCATATCTTTGGCAAAGTGTGTCTTTTGCTGGTCATCGACCAGGTTTCCCATATAGATGTTGTAGTTTGAAATGTAATTATCAGCACCCGTGAGGGCTTCAGCGATTTTTACATTTACATCAGCGGGTACCCGTGCCGTAAAAAGGTCACCCATCCGCGCATAGGCCCATTCGTGACGAGTCCAGGCAGGTCCAAATTCCTCCTTTTCCTTCAGTGTGAAGAAGGGAAAATTGAGTGCTGTCACGAAGGCCAGTTTGTTGTTGAAGAAATCATCGTTAAAATGAGAACCGGGTTCGTATGCGGCAAAAACCTGGTCAACGTCAAGCATCTCGCCGATTTCAAGCTGCATGCCTCGTTTCAGGTCCAGGCTGATCATGTTAAAATGGCCGAATACTGATTCCATGTTGGCAGTAAACCGCTGGAATAGTTTTTCCAGTTTATCCGGATCATTCACAAAGTATTGCAGGCAAAAAGTTTCGAACGCCTTTTCATCTCCGTCGGAGGCAGTCCATAATGCAGCACATTGCCTCACACCTTTTTCCATCCTGCTTTTATTCGAAAGGATAAATTGTTTTGTGAGCCTTGCCATGACAGAATCAACAGAGTGCTGTTTGATGAACTGGGCGGATTTCTGCTGGCCGGGATTTACTGCAGGTTTGCACTGGGTGATGATCAGGGCCAATGGCAGGAATACAAAAAGGAGAAGTTTTTTCATGGGGGAGAGGGTTTGTGAAATTTTAAACAAAGGTAGCGAAAATCAAAATATCCAAATAGTGATATGGCGAAATCGTGAACAAAGAAAGATTCAAACTTACAGATGTTCCGGAACATGGTGCTTTGCCATTATGGTTATAACAGCAGGGCCCCGCTAAAGCGGGGCCCTGCTGCTGTCATATATTTATATGAAAACGGATCAGCCGCCGTTCAGTATAGTTCGGGCTCGAAACGAAAAATGGCATTGTTTCTTTAACAATGCCGGTGTTTTCGGCATATCGCTTATTCATATGTCTCGGGTTGCCGGCAAAAGAGTATGCAGGGTACATATAAAAGGTTTCCTGGCAGTTTATAGTGTTAAATGTACCGGCCGTCACAGTTACCGGCAGATCCTTGTCGGTTATTTTTGTAACGGCATGGCTGACCGTGTCGCCTGGCAGCGCCATGATATAGGCTGATTTCAAAACAGTCTCGAAGTCCTGTGATGAAAACAGGATAGTGCCGGCCGCAGACACGATATAATGCAGCGAATCCCTTGTATATGAATAATTATACCCTCCCCAGTCGTCGTCGGGCCGGTACGTTTTAACATAGCTCTTATTGCCTATCACCGTATCCTTAACGACATAGCAACTGTCGAATTCGTTAACCGGTGTTGCATTGCCCGAACTGTCGATGGTATAACGCTGGTAGACCCAGTAGCTGCCCGCTTTGAACTGTGAATAGTTTGGATATTTAGCGGGGGTAACCGTTCCTTTATCCTTGTCATGGTTGCAGGAATCTAAAATAAAGACAAGCGCCATCGCCGGTAATAAGAAAAGTGTTTTTTTCATATGTGATCGCTTTATTTACAAATTGGCCATGGGAATATCCCCGGATGGCCGTCCATGGGCTTGATCAGCATGGATGGTAGCGATGCTTCATGTGTCGTTAAATTATTGAATTACAGTCAAAAGAGATTCCGTGCCGATCTGCGGAAATAGAACTTTTTCCTACAGGTATGAAAATGCCTTAAAGATATTTATTTAATGAGCTATACAGGTATGAATGTAACGCAATTATTATGGTTTAATTGTCCGGAAAAACACAATTTTACGGATACGAATGATTGATTGGAAGGTTCCCGGAGTATTTTCAACTCAGGCCGTCATGCACGCTGAACTGCCCGGTAACATTCACTGACCTGTATCCCTTCCCCGTATGCGGGGAAGAGGACCGCGGATGAATAAATCAGGCAGTACCAATAAAATTTATGGACATAAAATACAGGTTTGCAATAAATTATAAAATCATTGGCACAATGGTGCTGAATCATAAGTTTTATATAATTTTGCACAAAAATAATTCAGAACACGAAATAAAAATTTCGCCATTTCGCTATTTCTCTATTTCGCCAATTCGCTATTTCATTTTAACTGTCAGCTATGAAGCAACTAATCGAATGTGTCCCTAATTTTTCCGAGGGAGTTGATCTTGGTGTAATCAAAACGATCACCGACGAAATTGAAAAAATTGAAGGAGTTAAACTGCTGGATGTTGATCCCGGTAAAGCAACCAACCGCACTGTTGTGACCTTTGTTGGAACTCCGGATGCTGTTGTTGAAGCAGCCTTCATGGCCATCAGGAAGGCGTCCGAGATCATTGACATGAGCAGGCATCATGGCGAGCATCCCCGTTTTGGCGGAACAGATGTATGCCCGCTTGTCCCGATCTCAGATATCTCCATGGAGGAGACGGCCGCATATGCACATAAACTTGCTGAAAGGGTAGGACGGGAATTGGAAATCCCGGTTTATTGTTATGAGCGTGCTGCTTTGACGGAAGAGCGCAGGAACCTTGCCAATTGCCGTTCTGGAGAGTATGAAGGATTATCCAGGAAGCTGGAAGATCCTCACTGGAAACCCGATTTCGGCCCGGCAAAATTCAACCCGCGTACGGGAGCCATTGCCATTGGTGCGCGCGATTTCCTTGTAGCCTATAATATTAACCTGAATACAACCTCAACCCGGCGTGCCAATGCAGTTGCCTTTGATATCCGTGAAAAAGGCCGGCCGGTGCGTGAAGGGAACCCGGTAACTGGGAAAATTAAAAAGGATGAAAACGGGCAGGAACTATGGACCCCCGGGGCACTGAAGGCATGTAAGGCGATCGGCTGGTTTATTGAAGAGTATGGGATAGCCCAGGTGTCGATAAACCTTACCAATATTGGGATTACCGCGGTACACGAGGCATTCGAAGTATCGTGCCAGAAAGCCCTGGAGCGTGGTATGCGGGTGACAGGTTCTGAACTTGTGGGTCTTGTTCCAAAAAAAGCAATGATCGATGCCGGGAAATATTTTCTAAAAAAACAGCAGAGATCGGTTGGGATTTCCGAGGAGGAGATCATTAAAATTGCAGTCAGGTCACTTGGCCTCGACGACCTGAAGCCCTTCAACCCAAAAGAGAAAATTATTGAATTTTTACTGGAAGACCCGAAAGATAAACAATTGGTAAGCCTGACTGCCGAAGGGTTTGCAAACGAAACTGCTTCCGAATCCCCTGCCCCGGGCGGAGGATCCGTTTCAGCATATATTGCGGCCCTGGGGGTTTCCCTGGCAACGATGGTAGCCAATTTGTCGTCCCATAAGGCAGGTTGGGACGAACGATGGGAAGAGTTCTCTGAATGGGCTGAGAAGGGTCAGAAACTGAAGGATGAATTGCTTTTTCTGGTGGATGAGGATACCCGGGCCTTTAACAGGATCATGGATGCATTTTCCCTTCCCAAATCGAATGACCAGGAAAAGGCTTTACGAACCGGTGCGATCCAGGATGCCACGCGTTACGCCATCGAGGTCCCCTTTCGTACCATGCAAAAGGCCTGTGAAACTTTTGAAATCATAGCGGCAATGGTCGAAACCGGCAACCCGAATTCGGTTACAGATGCAGGCGTGGGAGCACTGTGCGCTCGTTCAGCCGTGATAGGTGCTTACCTCAATGTGAAGGTAAACGGAAGCGGTTTTAAAGATAAAGCCTACCTTGACGATATTATGCAACAGGCTGAGGCATTGGTCCAAAAAGCAAAAACCACCGAGGATTCAATCCTCTCGGTGGTTCATGCAAAAATATCTTCTTAGGAAAAAAACCTGAAACTAGTTGACCCATATTTTGGCACAGGAAATGCCATGGCAATAGTTACAGTTCCCGGAAGTACACAATTGGGGCATCATGACAATATTGCCGGATGTGCCTGTAATCTGCGGATAGACTCCCGAAACCGGCAGAACCAGACTACTGGAGTAGAAATTGCCATTCTGATCGATCTCAAGTGTCGCCACCGGAATTGTATCAGTCAAATTGGCACTGAAAAACTGTATGGTTCCATTGGGGGCAAAGGCCTTTAAATCTTCCGTGTAAACTGTTCCTGCTACCGTCCACCAGCCGGGTCCTGAACCACCCGAAACATGACAGTTCTGGCAAACACCACCCATTTTTTTACTGGCAGTGGAATTATGTGATGAAGAGGCGGTTTTGTTGCCTCCGTCATTTTTTTTGCAACCAGCCACAGCCATGATGACAAATGCAATGAAGAGGGTGAAAATTCCAGATTTTGTCATATTGTTGTTATATTTCGTGATTAAATACGTAATTATTTCGTTTTTATTGTTGATAAGGTATCCTTGTACGGAATCATGGTTAAATTCCCTTATCTGAAAAATAGTTGTTTGTCAGTGTTGAAACCCGGTTCATGAATTCTGCTGCAATGACGAAGCAGCATCCAATCGCTTCAGCATTGTCATTTCAAGGTAACGGGTTATTTTTTAGGAACTGAAACTCCGGCAGGAGCCACTTTGGGAGCTTGTTTCAGGGTTTCGGTTTTTACCGGGGGTTTGGGAGCCGGGGAGTTTTTAGGATCTGTAAGAATAGTGGTAGGAGGCTTTGTAACGGGTGATTGGCCATTATTGTTAAAAAGGTGATCGCCTTTACCTTTGAATTTGCCGGTTTTGTCAAACATATAAGCATGTTTAACCCCTTTGCTTTCTACAACGGCAACATAATTCAGTTCGCTTTTATCTTCAATTTTTCCTGCACGTGTTATGGTAGCACCCGGCATGTTTTGTTTTAAAAAATCTGTCACACCCTTAGGCAGCTCACTGCTCTTTATTTCTGACATTTTCCGGTCCTGGGCATTCACCGAGAGGGTGATGACGACTGCAACAAAAAGAAACAATAATTTCTTCATATTTTTATATTTTACTGGTTACAAATGATTTGGCAAAGATAAAAAAAAAAGGCCAAATCTTTCGGTCTGGCCTTCAATTAACTTAAGGAAACAGGATTATTTTGCAGGTTTTGCTTCTTCAGCTTTTTTTGCAGGTTTTGCAGCAGGTTTTGCAGCAGGTTTTGCAGCTTCCTTGGTTGCAGGTTTTGCAGCTTCCTTGGTTGCAGGTTTTGCAGCTTCCTTGGTTGCAGCCGGCTTTACAGCTTCAGTTTTTGCAGGTTCTTTTTTCTTTTCAGCTGGTTTGGCTTTTTCCTGAGTCTGAGCAAACATGGTCATGCTGAACATGGCGGCGATGGCAATCAACATTACTTTTTTCATTGTTTTTGATTTTTTAGGTGAAACGTTATTATAATTAATTAACAGGATTATTTTTTAATTGTATCCTGGCAACATTCATTTGTACAGGATTCTTTTCTAACAAATTTCCCATCTTTATCGAAATACAGCTTTTCATGGTTTTTATCTTTTGAAATGCAAATGTCAAATGTAATAATCCCTTTGGCATCTACCTTGAAAGCTTTGACAATGGTATAACCTGTAAAATTCTTGGAGATATATTCCACGATGGGCTTTTGAAGCTCGGATGTTTTCAGCTCGGTTTTAGTTTGAGCGAAAATCAGGCTGCTGAAAACCCCCAGGAAAAATATCAACAATGCTTTTTTCATAAATTGTGTCTCCGCAGGGAGAAATAATTTTTATGCAGCAAAGGTGATATAAGAATCTGTTGAAAATCTGGAGAGAGGGTTCTATTTAAAAGAAATTTTCAGGATGTGTATTTCCGACAGGCAGGTATATGTTATTTTCATCTGGTACAGGTTTGCGATTTTTTGTACGATCGAAAGGCCTAGCCCTACTGAATCGGGGTTGTTCTCCGATTTTTTGAACCGTTCAAACAGGTTTGAAGGATCAGTCTTTAGCGGTTGCCCGGTATTTGCCACTGAAAATGAATCAGGAAGGAGGATGATCTCGATGGTGCCTGAAGTGATGTTGTGCCTGATGGCGTTGGAGATGAGATTTGTTATGAGGATTTCAGCCAGTGTGCGATTCATGTTCACAATAGTCTGATGGAAATATTTTTTAGAAAGTACAATCCCCCGGTGGTCAATCATCTCCTGGAAATGTTCGATGGTCTTGTCCACCACAGAGGCTATGTTTATCTCTTCAGTCTGGTAAAACTGGTTGTTTTCAATTTTTGAAATCAGTAATAGTCCCTGGTTGAGTTTCGACATGCGGGAGGTTGCGTCAAAAACGGCGCTGATGAGTTTTAGCTGCTGTTCATCAAGGTCTTCGCGCTGAATCAGAAGTTCAAGTTTTGATTTAATAATCGCGATTGGCGTTAGCAGTTCATGGGCTGCATTTTCATTAAACTCTTTCAGGTTGATATAATCCTGCCGGATTTTTTTCGACATTTTTTCGAGTGTCTGGTTCAGCAGGTTAAATTCATGGATGTCGGTTCTTGCCAGGATGAGTGGTTTGTCCTGGTTGATTTCATATTGCGTAAGACTGTTGATCGTTCGATAAAAAGGGATCCAGACGCGCCGGGCAATGAAATAGTTGACCCAAACCAACAGGAAGAGGAGGAAGATAAATACAAGCGCCACGGCAATTACGATCTCGGCAATCAGTTTTTCGGATTCCCGCAGGGGTTTGTAAATGTTTATCGTGTATCCCTTGTTGTCAATGGAGGTGTTTTCGACGAAAAGATGCCGGAATCCTGCAAAAGAGCCCTGGTCGCTGTCATACATCAGCGTATCCCTGATATATTCGTTTTTATGGCGGGGAGTGTTGAGGATCGTGATGTCGATCATGTGGCCGAAAACCGAGCGAAAATCGGGGACACTGTCGGCATAGTTGATGGTTTGGACGATGAGCAGCTTCTCTTCAAATAAGGTATCATCGATTTGCTTTTCAAAGATGTCGTGAAGCAGGTGGAAAAATATCAACCCGCTGATAATGAAAACAATGACTGAAATAATCAGGTATGATCGTGAGGTTCGGGTCAAAAGCTTCATGGATCAGTTTTTCAGTTTGTTCAGAGATTGCTAGGCAACGGAGGCCGTGAATTTGTAACCCATGCCGTAAATGGTGCGGATGTAATCCTCGCCACCCTTTTCCATGATTTTTTTTCGCAGGTTTTTAATATGGGTATATATGAAATCGAATGAGTCGGCCGTATCCATTTCATCTCCCCACAGGTGCTCTGCGATGGCCTCCTTGGTAAGTACGCGATCCTTGTTGGAGATAAAAAAGATTAGCAGGTCGTACTCTTTTTTTGTCAGCACCAGGGTAGATCCATTGACGGTTACCTCCATCTGTTCCGGTAAAATGCGGATATCGTTGAAATTAATTTCATTGGTTCCCCCGAAACTCCGGCGCCTGATGATGGATTTAACGCGTGCATTCAGTTCGGGCAGGTGGAATGGTTTGGTGAGATAATCGTCGGCCCCGATCTCCAGCCCGGCTATCTTGTCATCCAGGGAATTCCTGGCCGAGATGATGATGATCCCTGTTTCCGATTTTATCTGCTTCAGGGCCCTGATAACGTCCAGGCCACTTCCGTCAGGCAGGTTGATATCGACGATGATGCAATCATAGCGGTACAGGTTGATCTTTTCGATGGCATCCTCATAATTGAGAACCGCTTCACAGAGATAGTTCTCTTTTTGCAGGTATTCTGTAATTGAACCGGATAACTCTTTTTCGTCTTCGATCAGGAGAATTTTCATTTTCGTTGTTAGGTTTACCCACTCCCCGCCATTAAAGGGTCAGGGATGGTTCAGTTCCTCACGCATCTTACAGGGAAAGCATTGGCCCTGCTTGACTGGTACAGCGATACGCTGAGGTTGAAAGAATTCAGACCGCGCGAGGCAGCAGTTTCAGGGGAACCAGCGTCAGAGGTCCAGTAAATCGATCCTGAATTTGTGCCGGATCCAAAGGCCCAGCTGTGGTTAAGATACAGGACCCCTTTTAGTAATCCCTTGAAACTATTGACATTCATGGTGTCTTTCAGTGCACTGCCCGCAATGCCGTTTCCAAGGTTGGTGGTGATCAGGTTATCCCATTCGGCTGATGTGGCCACGTGCCAGCCAGGGGGGCAGATATCCTGGAACACGGGAGTTTCCTGGTAATGCATTAATTCACCCCACTGGTAGTACCCGCCGTACAGATCGCATTGGGTGGCCAGGTTGTTTCTGCAATATTTTTCAAAAATACAGTTATCGGTTTGGGTGAGGGCCTGGTCGGTATAATTTCCGTAATTCAGGTTTGAAGCCGTCCAGCACCTGGTATTGATGCCAGCCCCCGTAAGAAATGTAGGATAGCTTTTATCATCGCGATAATCTTTCACAGTGCCTGGACAGGGATCATTGCCGTTGGATGCAAATACTGCAACCACCTTCGATTTTTCATCAGAACAGTTGTAGATATTGGTATATCTGAAGGTGATGGTGTAGTTGACCGGATTGACTGTCCCTCCGGCGGAAACGCTGCTGTTTGAAGGATCGAAAACATAGTTGCCGGGACTTACCTGGGTGACCCCGGTCCCGCTGTAGGCACCACCTGTTCCCAGCGGATACCCTCCCTTAAGGAGGATTGGCCGGCCGTTTTTTGTTGTTTTCAGGTCGTTGCAAACCACAAAATCGGTAACAGGTTTCGGATTTACAGTAACAGGAAACAAGGGAGATACTGTTCCGTCGCCACAGCTGTTGCTGCCGGTAACCTTCAGGTTCCCCGGGGTAGCCGATGAAGAAAAATCGATCAGCAGGTTTGACCCGTTGTTGGTGAAAGTATAGCCGGTTCCGGAGTATTCCCAAAAATAGGATGTTGCATCCTGTATCGGTACAACGGTATAGGGATTGCCAGTGGAGCCCTGGCAGACAATGGCTCCCGAGGGACTGGTAATTGATCCTGCAGCGCCGGGCAAGGGATTGATAATCACAGATTTTAAGGCAGGTTGCCCGAAGCTGCACTCGGCATTGTGACCTCGAACCGAAAAATTCCCCGAAACCGCCGAAGTTGTCACCAGGCAACTGATCATATTTGTTCCTGCCCCGCCAACCACCGATACACCGGGGGGCACCGACCAGTCGTAGGAGGTTGTATAGGCCAGAGGGGAAATTGAATAGGTTATGATGGCATTTCCCTGGCAAACAGGGCTGGCTCCGGTGATTTGCCCCGCAGGTTCCGGAGAGGGATGAATGGTAAGGGCCATGGATGAAGGGGTCCCGTCACCGCAAAAGTTACTGTGGGCTTTTACGCTTATTGTGCCGGAGGCTGCTGCCTGGCTAAAATCAACAGTGATGGCGCTGGTGTTGTTCCCCCCGGTTACAGTCACTCCTGAAGGCAGGGTCCAAATGTAGCTATTTGCACCGGTTACAGCTGAAATTGAATAATTTACACTTGTAAGAGGAGTGCAGATAGTGGTAATCCCGGTAATTGCACCTGCGGGCTGGGGCAGCGGGTGTATGTTTAAAACCAGTGCGGATGGCTGGCCATTCCCGCATAGAGTACTTTGCGCTGAAACAGTGATAGGCCCTGTTGCCGCCGAGTTGTCGAAATCGGCGGTGATGGAATTGGTGTTGCCGCCGGAAATAACAGAAGCCCCGGCAGGGACTGTCCAAAGGTAAGAGTTGGCCCCGGTAATAGCCGGGACAGAATAGGCAATACCCGAGGCGGGAGTGCAAATGTTGGTCAGCCCCGTGATAGGCCCTGCAGCCTGCGGGCTGGGTGCTATATTCAGCGCAAGTGTTGCCGGCTGGCCTGAACCACAGGTGTTATTTGTCCCAACCACGCTGATCGTGCCGGGGATTGCTGCAATATTAAAGTTGACGGATATTGTATTTGTGGTGCCTCCCGATATGATGGCAGCCCCCGCGGGCAGTGTCCAGGAGTAAGAATCGGCACCGGTCATCGGCAGGGTGGAATAGACACCGGCTGAAGCGGGTGTACAGATGGTTGCAGGGCCGGTTATTGGTCCTGCAGGTTGTGGGATTGGATGAACATTCAGTGCAACGGAGGATGGCTGACCGGAACCGCACAGGGTACTTTGACCCAAAACAGTTACATTGCCTGAAACCGCAAGAAGCGAAAAATCGACAATTATGGAGTTCGTATTGTTCCCCGATGCAACCGATGCACCGGCAGGGAGGGTCCACAGGTATGAAGTAGCGCCGGTTATGGC
>JBAXFZ010000090.1:0-11685 GCA_037139685.1 Bacteroidota bacterium | reverse complement strand
CCATCGCCGTAACCCCGCCCTACACCAATAAAATTGATGATTACGTTAACCAGCCGAACAAGATCATGGCTACGATGATAAACACCTCGATGCAATCAAGAAGTGTTTATGTCCACGGGGTGATCACCGGTGATGGCGGAATCAGGGTTTATACCGATCCGGCATATAAAATGCAGCAACCGCTCATTCTTTCCCCGGGCAGTCCCTTCCAGGTAAACCTGAACACCATCGGGCAGATTTTCGACGCCAACCACCTGGTTTTCGAGGGGATCACAAAAAACCAGATTCTCTACGGGAACGGCATTCCCGAAGGGGATTACACGATCTGCCTGAGGGCCTATGATTACCAGACCGGCCAGCCGTTATCAGGCGACGATCCCCAGGGTTGCAGCGCCACCTTCTCAATCACCGATATCGAGCCCCCGGTGATCCTGAACCCGGTTTGCGACAACACGATCGAGCCAAAAGAGCCGCAAAGCCTGCTGATCAACTGGACGAGGCCCCCCAACTGCCCTGTCAATACTTCCTTTAACGTCAAAATGATCGAGGTGCTGCCTTCCGACCGGAATGTAAATGATGCAATGAAATCGGCCGTTCATCCCCTGTTCTTTGAAACCAATACCAGCCAGACCACCTATATCCTTACACCTGCCGATCCGAAACTGGTAAGCGGCAAGCGCTATGCACTGGCTGTCACGGCATCGGATCCCAGGGGAAAAACCAACTTCAGGAACAAAGGCATGAGCGAGGTTTGTACCTTTTTATACGAAAAACCTGAGGCAACCTACACGCCGCCCAAGCCCACGGGACAGAGTGTTGCCCACAACCTGCCGCCGGTCCCGTTGCAATCGTCGGTGCAGGGAAGGCTGACCTATATTTATGACGAAGGCAGCAGCAATGGCCGGTACGCTGTTTCGAGAACGAAGATCAAACTGGTGGCCAGGTATATGAAGAAAGAAAACGACGGCAACTATTCTTTTCTTGGGTTCACCCCATCGACCCTGAAAACCGGTGTCAAAGACGGGGATGTGCTGGATGTGGATGTAACAGGCCCGGATGGCAGCTTTTCCTTCAGCTATTTTACCGTTGATACCATGGGAATAAAGGTGCTTTCAAACCTGAGGATCGTCAATCCCAACAACTACGGGAGTGCCTTTTTCGATATATACCGTGTCCTTTATGTTGAAATCGACGGATCCCAGAAGGAGTATTACATGAACAACCTGGCCTTTCTTTATAAAAACTACCCGGGTGAAATGACCGACATGAGCAACCTTGCACCGGTGCATGTAAAAAGCTACCAGCTTGATGTGAAGGTGAGCTCTCCCTTTGAGAACAGCTCCGGCAACTCCGGGAATACAATTACCGAACAGGTGCTCAAGGGGGCCAAAGTCTATATCCTTAGGAAGCACATTGAACCCAATATTTATACTTCATTCCCCTATACCGATGGCTGGCCCAAGCCCTCCGGCAAGAAAACCATGTACGGGATGGATGTGATCGCCGAAGCCACAACCGATGATATTGGATCGGCCAGGTTCAACAACCTGGTGTGGCATCACGATCCGAATTACACATACTACATTTACTCAAAGCTGGCTGAAAGCGACATGGCAAACTACACGTTGTGTCCCGACGCGCCAGTGGCTTTCGACCCGGTCAACCCAAACCCGCAATATCCCGATCCCTCGAAATATTACTATTACCCTGAATTCCGCTCGACCCATTACGTGCTGGCCCTCGATAAAAAGCTGAACATGAGGACGCGGTACCCGACCATCACGGGGAATGTCTCCGATGAATACGGGCAGCCGCTTTCGAATACATATATCGCGGTTTCGGAATATTATCATGTCACCAACGGCATGATCGCACAGGCCTCCTCACCGATCTTCTGCGACAATGTGACCTATTCCTATGACAGGAACAGCTACCTGAACGAATTCAGCCAGGTTGAAACGATGCTCCTGAACAAAGCATGCCCTTCAGGCTGCAGTTCCACCGCACATGCAACCATGTTGACCCAGGCAGACGGAACTTTTCATTTCGAGGATCTCGGGATTGCCTATAACAAAACCTACAACGGTTCTTCCTGGAAGATGGATCCGGCAGGCCCGGTACGCAAGGTATTTGCGACATGCGAGGGATATTCCTTTGAGTCGAAAACCGTTAAAAACGGGCTGGCCATGATCCAGGGCGAGAAACAGAATGTCCCCTTTGTCCTGCATCACGGTGCCACCATAAAGGGACGGGTGCTGGATGCCGAAACAGGCGAGGGTGTTGCCGCAGAGCTTAAATTCGTAGATGAACCGAAATCTTACTCCTGCAACCAGGACGGAACTTTCTCAAATGTCAGCGCCAGGCTGATTCCGAAAAAAACGCAGAAGCTGAAGGTAACAGCAGCCGATTATATCGACTCCATCCTTGTTGTTACGGTTGATCAGAAGGAGACGGATCTTGATAATATCCGGATTTATAAAAAGATGCGGCGGATTGAAGTCTTTGTCAGGGAGAAGGATACGGAAAAACTCATCTCCAACGCCCAGGTTGAGATCGTGGATGTGATGACCACCTGCAAAATGAATTTTAACGGTCATGAGGTAATCTATGACTGCCCGATGGTCAAATGGACAGGCGACAGGGCGACGGTTGATTTTTCTTTTGAGAATGCCGGGAACGATCCCAACCAGGTATATACGGTCAAAGTCTCCATCCCTCCGGATAACCCGGCCAATTATGAAACGAAGACCATCTCGGTTAAGATACCCGTCAGCCAGCGCCCGCTTGAGCTGAGTGTTTTTCTTGACAGGGCAACCTGCATATCGGGGCATGTCTATGCCGGGTTTACCGACAGTGCGGTGATCAGCAAAGCCGAGATATTCCTCGAAAGGAGCCGCAGCCGGAATACCCCGCCAAGAGGGAGCGGCAGCGGATCAGGCAATCCTAATGGGAATGGAGCAGACGAAAACGTTTCTGTTTCCGATATCAAAGGATTTTACACGCTTAAAAATGTCCCGGTTCGTCAGTATCGCCAAACGGTCAGGGCCGTGAGCCCGGGTTCCCAGATGATCGGCGATTCAGTTAACTGGTACATGGAAACACCCCTTGAAGGTTGCTATTCCAGGGATTTTCACCTGAGGATCTATAAGGATATGGACATTACCAGCCTGATGGGATTTCCAATCTTCGTTACAAGCCTGAAAGATGCAGGTGCCGGGCAGATCACCATTTCCGGTGCCTTTACCCGCCTGAAAGGGAATGATCAGTTCAGCGTGTTTCCCGACCTGCAGCTCCATTTTTCAGGGGTTACCATCAGACCCTCAGACAAACTGAAGAACGGCAATAACATCCCGGTGTCGGTGCCTGTTGTACTTCCCGTTAAGACCACAGCCAATACAATGAAAGTTAATGTATTCAATAATTTTTCGGCCGTCGTTTATGACAAAAAAACCGGGATAGGGGTTGATAAAACCAGCGACATGGGGATGTATGGCGCGATCAAAGGGAACGTGAGGATCGGCAATACGAACTTCAACACCGGCGGATTTACCTTCCCGGGGATATTTCTTGCCTCCGGCGACAAGCCGGGTACCGATAAGCTGCGTCTGACAGTCCTGAACGGGGATTCTTCAATTCTCTACCCCAATTCCGCCAGGGATGGCTTCAACCTGTGCGATACAATCGGCAATGCCCTGAAATACTCGCTCCAGGGGTTTAATGATGCGGCAATTGCCTCCCTTGGAGGATCCCTTCTGAAAACCGATGCGCTGGTGTTGAACACCACCCTGCAAACCAATATACCGTCCGGTACGGGAGGCGAAAAAATGAAGGTGGAGCTTGGCGGTGTCAGTTTCTATAAAAACCAGCCGTTTTCGGCCAGCGGGACAACCGCTCTTACCGCTCCCATGGGCACCTGGACCCTCACCTGCAAAGACTGGAAACTGGATAAAAACGGTCTTATCCTGAATCACTCGGTGATAAAAACGGGGTTGGATGTACCCTGTGACAACATCGGGCTGACCTGTGATGCCATCAACACCAGCAAAGCTACGGTTAACCTGGGTGAGATGAAGATTGTCGGGGGGTATGCGATAAAAGTCCCCGATTCGCCTGATGTAAACAAAGGGCTGGCCGAGGAGAACTCAACCGGGAACCAGCGCCGCTGGAGGATTTACGCATGCGGTAACAATTCATCGGCTCTTGCCGGTTACATTGAGGGGCTGCCCTCCCTGGGTTCATCCGACAGGATCAAATTCGACCGCATCAGGCTTTACAGCGACGGATCACAGGATTTCATGCTGAAGCAGGAGAAGGTGAGGGTCAACAAACTTGCGGATTTCACTCCGGCGCCCGGGCAGATGCAGCTGACGCAGAATTCATTGAAATTCGGGGGTGTTTACAATTTAGGCATCCCGAACGGCGACGATACCAAGGATCTCCTGGCCGGGGGTGCCTGTGAATACCTCATGGCAGGCGGCAAATTGCAATTCAACCCGAATTCCTCCATCGAACAGGTCCATTTTAAAAGGCACAACGTGGATTACCATTTCACCCCCTCCGAATTTAACGAACAACATTTAATAGCCAAAGGATCGCTGGCTGAACCGGGCACTTTGCCCCAGGTCAAAGCCACCCTCTCGAAATCCGATACAGGGACGGTTATCAACATTGACCCGGGAGAGAAAATCCCGTTCGGTGCCAGCACCGGAGATAAATACCTGTCGGAACTTACCGGGCAGCTCAAGGTTGTCAAAAACCGGTGGGACACCCTTTGGTACGAAGGAGCCATGACAGGGATGAAAGGGATCAGTGAGAATAAAAACCGTTTCAAATTCAGGGTCCTTGGCGGGATTACGGCGGAAGACCAGAAAATCTCCATCACGGGGATCTCCGCCATCCCGGGACTTTCAATCGTTTACGATTATGCCAATTCCAGGCTGACCGGGACATTCGATCAGACAGTTGACTACGGGCCATGGCCGGCCGATTGCCATGCCACCCTGCTTTTTGATGGCGCCGGCTGGTACTTTGAAATGGGAGGATCAATGGAAATACCCATCCTTCCAGGCCTGGTTGATGCGGGAGGGGAATTCCTCGGAATCCTGGGCGATTACCCGGCACTGCCGCCTGTCGTAACGGGAAAATATGGTGCTTACAAATGCCTGCCGTCATCGTTTCAGAACCGGATTTCAGGGTTCCTCCTGCAGGCGGGCGGCAAGGTGACAGTTCTTCCGGGAATCGATTTCGATCTCAAACTTGTTTCGGTCAAGGCCGGGATAAAACTGGGCGAAACCCACCGGTTGTGGATGTCGTTTTCCGATGTCAACAATTATGGGGCAGCCATGCTCGAATATTGCAAGGTCTATGCATCCGGAGGGTGCGGGGCAACATGCACCTCTGTTGATGCTGAAGTCGGATTTGACTTCGGGGCCTATGGGCAGTACACTTCAAACGGGATGCTGGCTGTCGAAGGCTGTGCCTCGACCAGGGTCGGGCTATCGGCGACACAGTGCCTGGGTCTCCTCGATATCTGTTGTGACGATTGCTGTGCCACCGTCAACCTGATCGATTTTACGATCGGCCTGGAGATAAACTACTCCTGCAACATGAAAGCGGGAGGCCCGCTCGATATCATCAGGTCATCCAATATCGACAAGCACCTGGTGAGGGAATCCTGCAGCAGGAAATGCCCGTAATCAATTTCGTTGAACCGAACCTGGGTTTTAATCTTAATCAACCGAAAATGAAGACACAAAATATTATCCATACAGTCATCCTGATCCTTGCATTTCATGGATTGATCTATTCGCAGGAGGCCGATATGCTGAAACCGGGACCAAAGGGAATGTTTGTTTTTACCGGGAAAAATATTCCGAACGGAACAGGGATAACAGCCATAAAAATTGAGCGCAAATCAGGTCAGGGCGATTTTAAAACCATCGCAGAGTTGAAATTCCCTCCCGATTATGAGGCTTTTTCCAGGGCAAATGTGGCAAACCATGAACTGTTCCCCCACCAGGAGATGCCCGCCCAGGCTGACCTGCGGTCATTTTATGCAGCAGCCTCAAGAGTTTCTCTCCTGGATTCCGTGAGCCTTTCAAAGATGACGATGGCCGAAAGGCTCTCTGCCGGGAACGTTTTTTATGATCCGGGTATAACTCCTCAAAACAATGAAGTTTACCGGGTTACCCATATCGGGAAAACAGGTAACACCGTGGCGCAATTCATTTCAAAACCCTCCGGTTCCATTCCGCCACCCAAACATGAAGTCCCGGTCCTGACAGAACTTCACAACCAGGGAACTGACTATTTCTTTACCTGGACCATGACAGGTGAAAAGGGCAGCACCTGGTTCACCGTTTACCGGATCCTTGGTGACAAACAGGTTGAATGCAAAGGGACCATGATGTGTTCCGTTACAGGCGATACCACACGATACAGCTTCACCATGCCCGTTGACCATTCAGCCGTTGGGAACCACGATTATTTCTGCATGATCCCGTTCGACCGCTTCGAAAACCGGGGCGCAGCCTCGGCAGTCTGCATTATGGAACCTGCGAACTATTCAAAGACCACATTCATTTCGACCCGCACCCGCCAGGTGAAGGAACAGCTGGGGATACTGGTGTCGTGGAGGCTGAATCACACCGAAGGAACCAGGAGGGTTGAAGTGCTCAGGAGCGATAGCTTTGATAAAAATTACCAGGTTGTCGCCTCTGCCCCGGTTAAAGACACAACCTATTTCGACCCGGATGTAATTCCCGACAAAATTTACTATTATCACCTGAAAGCAGTCGGGTCCTATCCCTTCCAGGTAAAGGAGAGCAACTATTTTTCGGGATCGGGAATGGACCCGGAAGCGCCTCTTGCCCCGGTGATCCTTCATGCAATCCCAGTGAAAAAGGGTGTGCAGCTGACTATAAGGCTGAATGGACATTATGTTTCAGGTATCAGGGTTTACAGGAATGACGGGAAAAGCGACTCCCTGCAGTCGGTCAGCGACCTTGTCCGTGCAAAGGATACCCTTGTGACTTTTACCGACACTTCGAACATGCTCGATGGTTACAGGTACTATACATACAGGGTGAAAAGTGAAAGCACCAGCCACATCCTCTCCGGTTATTCCGAAAAGGTTTTTCTCCGGGCTGGGATTCCGACCATTCCCGGGGCACCGGCCGGGTTGCACGGCTGGATTGAGGCGAGGTCGGCCCGGCTTTACTGGAATACAGGCGACAACCCGGAAAAGGTGATCATGGGGTATCATCTCTGCAGAACGGAAGTTGACCCGGTTTCCGGGGTGCCGACAGGCAAGGTGATCAACCTTACAGGAGATGGTGTTTTAGCGGCCAATAATCTCATCGATTCCACAATTGAGGCCGGGAAATCGTACCAATATGATGTTCGTACCGTGGATATCAATAACGGGGAGAGTAAGTCCTCTGCAAGGTTGATCCTCTCTTTAAAGGCTTCCATTCCCATACCTCCTGCCGGCCTGCAGGCGATGCCGGGCAGCGACGGGATCGTCCTTGAATGGGGAAGCGCAGTTTTCGACAACTTCTCTTTCTACCGGATTTACCGCTACCAGCGCGGGAAAAGCCCTGAACTCATAAAACTGGCCGATAAAAAGGCGACAACCTGGCAGGATACCACCGCGATTCCCGGGCAGCTTTACTTTTACTATCTCACCTCCATCGATAAATCGGATCATGAAAGTGAAGCCAGTGAAGAGGCAGGAATTATCCGTTGATTATCCTTCCCATGGCAACTGCCGGCTTCAACTGTTTCAGGGACGTTGCCGGCCGGAGATCCTGGTTTATTTGTCAGGCGATATGGCACCGTCTTCTGCAGGTGATTTGCAATCGTTTCAGTTTACCGGGAAAGGGTGACGAAATCCCTGACATACTTTTCTGATTCCAGGGCATCAAGGATAAATGTTGCCACCGCCTTCCGGCTGATGTTGCCACCGGTTGGCTTACCGGCAGAAGCAGTATATTCATCAGCATCTTTGTCGTTGAGCATCACAGGCCTGGCAATCGTCCATTCCAATGCAGACTGCAGCAATAACCGCTCCTGGCGGTCGTGATCTTCATAAGCCCTCCATATGTTGCTGTAACGGATCAGCAACCTGGCTGCAAGGAACATGTCGTTCCATGAATCACCCACGCCTGAGGCACTGACCGTGACAATCCGTTTAACATTGTTCTTTTCCATTGCTGGAATCAATGCCTTGATCGTGTCGGAAATCAGGGTTAACGGCGACACAACCCGGGCAAAGGGATTATCGGAGCTCCTGTTGATGTTCAGCGAAACCACAACGGCATCGATTCCCTGGAGCGACCTGGTCAATAATTGCCGGTCGGTGGGCGAACCCTCTATGTAATTAACCCCGGGCAGGACGGCACCCTTCATGTTGCGGATAATTGCCGTTACCTGGTGGTCCTTTGCTGTGGCAAGCTGAGTGAACAATTTGCCGGTCCTGCCGGTCGCTCCCAAAACTAAGATTTTCATGCGGTTTGTTTTTTTGGTATGCACTTCATGTGTGATTTTGTCTCTTCAACGATCTCCCAGCACCCTGAATTGACGACCTTCTCCCTAGCCAAAGCTCTTTGCTGGTGGCCATCTTCAAGAATCAGCGTTCCATCCGGCCTGGTGATCCTGCAAAGTTCCTGCAGGAATCCCTTGGTATCGCTGACCATGTGAAACATGTCCAGGGCATAGACCAGGTGAGCCGTCGCAGGTGGAATACCGACCGTTTTCCCGTCAGTAAGCAGGGGCCGAACGTTCTCCAGGCGGTACCTCTTTGCCATACCGGAGGCCGCCTCAACTGCAAGCCGGTGAATATCCACCGCGTACACGGTTCCTGTCTCACCAGCAAGCTCTGAAGCTTGTTTGAGGTACCTGCCGGTTCCGCATCCCCAATCGACAACGGTTTGTCCTTTCAGGATATTGAAGGAATCAAGTCTCCGGCCAGGAGATTTGAACAGATCAACGGAATTGAACATGAATGCCATTATTTTAAACGCCCAGTCCGGCATCCTGTCCATTTCGCTGCCACACATCATCTTTTTCATTTTACGACATGTTGTTAAGTTATCAAAGTTAATCATTTACACAAACATCCGGGAACAAAAGAAGCCGCCTTTCAGGAGCAGCTTCAGTGCGTTGGACAAGTTGTTTTGCGAGTTAATTCCAATCTGAAAAATCAGCAACAGAAGGCGTTACAGGAGCAAGAGCACCGGCACAGGCAGTCTCATCATCCGAGGCAAAATCTGCTTCAGCAGGAGTGACTGGAGCAAGTGCTGAGATATTTATTGTTGTTTCCTCTATGGCATCCGTGAAATCTGCTTCAGCAGGGGTTACGGGCGCAAGAATGAAAGCGGCGAAAGTTGCATCGTTCACCTCTTCAAATGTTGCTTCAACGGGGGTAGCGGGTGCAAGTGACAACCGGACCGTGCTGGTTTCGCTGTTCATGGAGGCTCCGTCGTTGCCGGCAAATAAAACATTCATTGAGAGTGTGAAAACTGCTGCTAAAATTGTCGTTGTCGCTTTCATTTTATTGGGTTGTTTATCGTTTGATGAAGCAAAGATATACCGGAAGGAGCCGCAAGGACAGCCATCTTCGGCTGAACAGGGAGTTTTCCCGGTGAACGGGGGACAGAAACCGGTAAAAATGAGGGGGGCTTTGAATAATTGAGGATAATGCCCCCGGCATCTTTATAAAATCTTTATATCCCGGGGACATATCAGGTGCAAAACCTTTATTGTTTCGGATGCACCTTTGCATTGCAACACTTTATAATATTATGCAAACAGCAATTCTTTTGATGGTAACTGAAATCAGTCCGGTTTACGGGTATGCAGCCGGGGCGGTAATTGCAGTATTTATTTTCGGATACCTTGTTTATTCCCTTGTTAAACCTGAAAAATTCTGAATATGACGACAATGGAAATGATCCAGGTCATCCTTTTCTTCGTTATCCTGGTCGGACTGACCCCGCTGTTAGGGAACTTCATGTATAGGGTTTTTACCTCCCAAAGGCACATTCTGCACCCGGCTTTGGGGTGGCTTGAGCGCCTGACCTATAAAGCCGGTGGTATAGATCCCATTGAGGAAAACAACTGGAAATCCTATTCAGTGAACCTGCTCCTATTCAATTTCATCGGGTTTCTTTTCCTGTTCCTGGTACAGTTGTGGCAATCCCACCTTCCCCTGAATCCCGAAAAATTTCCGGATATTTCATGGCATTCTTCCCTAAATACCGCGGTCAGCTTTATGACGAACACCAACTGGCAGGGATATGCAGGTGAGACCACGATGAGTTTTTTTGTCCAGATGATCGGGCTGACCGTGCAGAACTTTGTCAGCGCGGCTACCGGTATCGCCGTGCTGCTTGCCTTGATCAGGGGACTATCACGAAAAACCACCGAAAAGCTGGGAAATTTCTGGGTCGACCTTACACGTTCAACAATATATGTTTTATTGCCAATGGCAATCATCTTCTCGGTGGTGTTGACGGGGCAGGGTGTCATCCAGAACTTCCATTCCAGCCAGCCTGTTCAAACACTGACCGGGAAAACCCAGGTAATCCCCATGGGTCCTGTTGCATCCCAGGTGGCCATCAAGCAGCTGGGCACAAACGGTGGCGGGTATTTCAACGCCAACAGTGCCCATCCCTTTGAAAACCCGACGCCTTTCAGCAACTTTCTTGAAATGCTGGCCATCCTGCTGATCCCCTTTTCCCTGACTTATACCTATGGGAAAATGACAGGGTCGGTGCGGCACGGGTGGACCCTGTTTTCGGCCATGTTCATTTTGTTGCTTGCGGGCCTGTGCCTGTCGTTATATGCCGAATACCAGGGAAATCCCCTCTTCGGAAATCATGCCTTAATGGAAGGTAAAGAGACACGGTTTGGCATAGCCAACAGCATTTTATGGTCTGCGTCGACGACTGCGGCATCAAATGGCTCGGTCAATGCGATGCATGACAGCCTTTCACCATTGGCGGGAATGATAGCCATGCTGAACCTCATGCTGGGAGAGGTGATTTTCGGGGGAGTGGGTGCCGGGTTGTACGGGATGGTGATTTTTGTTATTCTCACGGTCTTTATTGCCGGGCTGATGGTCGGGCGGACACCTGAATACCTGGGAAAGAAAATAGAAGCTTTCGAGGTTCAGATGACCCTGGTCGCCATACTGGCCCCCAGTATTTTAATCCTGGTTTTTATGGCCTGGGCCTCAGTCGGTTCGGCAGGGCTGACCGGGTTAAACAATGCGGGGCCGCACGGGTTTTCAGAGATACTTTATGCATTCAGCTCTGCGGCAGGCAATAACGGCAGCGCTTATGCGGGACTCAACGCCAATACGGTTTTTTACAACCTTGCGCTTGGTTTCGTTATGCTGGCAGGGCGGTTTGGCGTTATCCTTCCTGTACTGGCCATTGCCGGCAGTTTAGCCCTGAAAAACATCACCCCTGTATCGGCGGGGACCTTCCGGACGGATAACTGGCTTTTCATCACTTTACTGATCGGGGTCATTTTAATCATCGGGGGATTGACATTTTTCCCGGCCCTGTCGATGGGACCAATCATGGAGCATCTTTTACTAACCCGGGGAATTACCTTTTAATGCTTAGGAAATGAGTTCAAAAAGAAATATCAGCCTGTTTAACAAAAAGATACTGGTCG
>JBAXFZ010000089.1:0-11692 GCA_037139685.1 Bacteroidota bacterium | reverse complement strand
TCCTTCAAGCATCGCGGGATAGGGGCCCATCGTGGATGCTGTCGGAACATTGCCAAGGGAGGCTCCGAAATTAAGTCTTAAGATGCGGTTGTTGTTGAGGATAAATCCGAGCCACACCCCGTTGTCTTTACAAATCTTTATCCCTAAAACGGAGTCGGTGATCAGCCCCAGGGTTCCCAGGTTCACCGAGGTGACGGGGTTGTTGCTGAAGCTGGTGCCGTGGTTGTTCCGCACCAGGAACCCGCCGGCTCCTTCGTTGGTGATGAACGAATAACAGGTGTTGCCATCCTTGACCAGGGTCGGATAGCTGGGAACATTCAGCAGGTTGCCGGGATTCCCGATATTTGTGCCCAAAGGGTTGAGCAGGGTATTGCCTGTGCAGAAACTCCAGTAATAGGTGCTTGACCCGGTTGATGTGTTGGTGATGGTGACAGGGGCCCCGGTGTAAACCGTATCGGGAGAGACAAAAGATGCCACCTGGGCCGAAAGATCCGGGATCAGCAAAATCAGGAGAAGGATGCAGCTTAAAGGAACTGCAGGCAGTCGCTTACAAATCGGTAACGGTATCATGACATAATAATACCCTATAAAGATAGAAAGGAAAATCGGAACCCCGGTTTTTTTTTATGAAATCGTTGAAAAAAGCACCATTTTACTGTGGCCAGCAAATATCTTTTTCAATGAAACCGTGAATAAATCGCCTGACAGTTGTACCTTTGTTAAGATCATAAGGCAGTTAAAATTGAAGATTCCTTCGTTGCGCTTATCGTCCTATACCTGGTTCCCCGGTGACTTTCGTTACTTGCGGCACCTTTTTATCATCGTCCTGCTTAGTTTATGCTGGTTCATGATTTCAAGAAAAACCATTCCATCCACTTTCAGTGTTTTACCGGTTCCTGCTATCCTCTTTTTTCTCACCAGGTGCATGGTTTTATACAATAAATCAACCTAAAATACCAGTTATGAAAAAGTTGTTTCCTGTTTTATTCCCTGTCGGGTTAGTTGCTTTTGTATTTATAATGGCCGGTTTTGGCGGAGATGAATTGAAAAACTCCTCCGGAGCGCCTGCAGGCTATACAAACTCGCCCGCCGACGGGCAAAACTGCACCCATTGCATGGGCGGCTCCGCCTCTGCCGTTACCGGCTGGGTTACCTCTGATGTTCCGGCAACAGGGTACCTGCCCGGCGGCACTTACACCATCACTGTTACAGCCACCGGTTCAGGCAAAAAGGGATTTGAAGTCTCCCCGCAGGATCTGACCGGGAACCTGGTCGGAACCCTGGTTGCCGGCAGCGGCAACAAACTGACCGGCAGCGGCAAGTATGTCACCCATTCAGCTGCCGTCAGTACCAACCCTGCCGTGTGGCACCTTCAGTGGACCGCACCTGCCGGCGGCGCAGGGGATGTGACATTCTATGCCTCCATCGCCATAACACAAACTGTTACAAAAACCACCACGCTCACCATTAACCAAAGTACGGTCGGCTTTTCCGACAACCCTGGTAAAGGCTGGATATGCTATCCAAACCCCGCTCATGGAAAAATGTTTGTGAAATGCCCGGCACCTCAGGATGCTGCCACCCGTGCAGACCTGTTATCGCCCGGCGGCACGCTGATCAGGAACCTGGAGATGTCGGGTCTTTCGCCTGGTGAAAATCGTTATGAGATCATGCTCAGCCAGCCGGCCGGGGTATATCTTCTCAGACTTTCCGGGAAAAGCGGAACAGAGATCAGGAAAATCATCATTGAATAACCTTTGCTGGTGCAGGCATCACCACCTCCTTTCTCTTCTCGTTTTTCCTGTGATATTCCTGAAATTCCGCGGTCATAGTCCGCCGGTTTTTCCTACTTTTGCTCTCTAATCCCAACTCTAAACGTATGTACGGCCAATTCCAGCAACATCTTCAAAAACAGATTGATTCAATTATCTCAGAAGGATTGTACAAAAAGGAGCGCATCCTTGTGACGCCGCAGGGGGTCGAAATAAAAACCAACCACGGTCAGAAGGTGCTCAACTTCTGTGCCAACAACTACCTGGGTCTCTCCAACGACCCGCGGGTCATGGCAGGGGCCAACTATGCCTTTTTCCGTTATGGCTTCGGTATGTCATCCGTAAGGTTTATATGCGGAACCCAGCAGATCCACAAGGATCTTGAAGCAAAGCTGAGCGAATTCCTCGGGATGGAGGACACCATCCTCTATTCCTCGGCATTTGATGCAAACGGGGGGGTGTTTGAGCCGCTCCTGGGCGAGCAGGACGCCATCATCTCCGATGAGTTGAACCATGCCTCCATTATTGACGGGGTGCGCTTATGCAAGGCCCAGCGTTACAGGTATAAGAACAACGACATGGAGGACCTGGAGGAGGTTCTCCAGGATGCCGGTGAGGCCCGGTTCAAGCTGATCGTGACCGACGGCGTTTTCTCGATGGATGGCACCATTGCCCAGGTTGACAGGATCTGCAACCTGGCTGACAAGTACAATGCACTGGTCATGGTCGACGATTCCCATGCAACCGGCTTTGTCGGAAAGACAGGAAGAGGCACTGTTGAACACTGCAATGCGCAGGGCCGGGTTGACATTATCTCCACCACATTCGGCAAAGCACTTGGAGGCGCATCGGGCGGCTGTATTTCGGCAAAAAAGGAGATTGTTGAGATCCTGCGGCAACGTTCGCGCCCCTATCTTTTCTCGAACACCCTGGCCCCGGCCATAACCGGTGCCACCCTGGAGGTGCTGAGAATGCTTTCTGAGACGACAGCTCTCAGGGATAAACTCTTCGAGAATACCCAGATGTTCAGGAAGGGCATGGAAGATGCAGGGTTCAGAATTGTTCCCGGGATTCATCCCATCGTACCGGTGTTATTCGGCCATCTTCCCAACGACGCCCAGCTGTCGCAGGAGTTTGCCAATGAACTGCTGGAGGAGGGGATATATGTCATCGGCTTCTATTACCCCGTGGTTCCCAAGGGAAAATCCAGGATCAGGGTGCAGATCAGCGCCGCCCATTCGATGGAACAGATTGGCTTTGCCCTCGACAAATTCAGACTGGTCGGGAAAAAACTGGGAGCGATCTAGCCGATTTCCGGTTCGGAAATCCGAAACCCGGCACTCCAGCATCCTTTGATCCAGGAGGGACCTACTTTTTAATGAATTTCCCGGTGAGAATCCGGTCTGCCGTGGTGGCTTTAATAAAATAAACCCCGCCCGGAAAGCCGTTCACGTCAAGTGCCACTCTCTTTTCCGCATGAGGAATCGTTCTGATCACCCGGCCGTCAAGGGTTATTACTTCAATGCCTGATTTCTCAGGTAGCAGGATGCTGACCTTGTCGTTTGCCGGGTTTGGAAAAACTGAAATACCTGGAATAGTTGAGGAACCGGCCGGACCCGGCATCCCGACATTGGTGCTCCCTAATTTTGCCACAAAGAGGTCCCACCAGCCCTGGTTGGTAATCACCGTGTTCCCGAATGCGACGGTAGTCCCCTTGTAGAATCCGCCTGTATAAACATTTCCAGCAGGATCGCAGGTAATGGTATAGGTGTCCTCATTGTCGGCGCCGGTGGCGTGGGTTGCCCATTGAATATTGCCTGCCGCATCATATTTGGCAATGAAGATATCGGTGTAATTGGGTACGGTGTTGGCTAACTTTACAGGGCCGAAACGGATCGTGTCGCAGTTGAAATTCCCGGCGATGTAACAGTTCCCTGAACCATCCACCGCGACTGCACTCGCCTGGTCATCATACTGTGCATCCGCTTTCTGTGCCCACAGCACATTCCCGTAAGGATCATACCTGGCAAGGAAAATGCCGGTATGAACGGCCGAATCGGGATTCACAAGGATAACAGAGTCAAAGAGAATCCAGGAACTGTGAAAAGTTCCGCCCACGGATGCGTACCCGGCACCATCCACTGCGACGGCCTGTGCATAGTCGTTGCCGAACCCCCCGGTACTTTTTGCCCAAAGAACATCCCCGGCAGGGTTGTATTTTACCAGATAGACATCCCCGGCACCAGCCTTCGTATTTACCAGGATTGCCGGGCTGAAGATGATCGTATCTGCCCAATACTCCCCCGAAGTATAACTGTTCCCGGCGGCATCAACCGATACCCCTTCTGAAAGTGCACTGTTCTCGCCGCCCGAACCTTTTGCCCAGGCCACGCTGCCATCGGAATTGTACTTAACAAGGAAAGTCCCCGGATTCGTCAGGGTCACTGAGCCGAAAGTGATAGACGGACTGGAAAAATCCCCGGAAATGAATACGCTTCCCGATGGGCCGGCTGCAACCCCTGATGTATAATCGCCCCCGATTCCCCCGGCGCTTTTTGCCCACAATACATTCCCGGAGCTGTCGAATTTGGTCACGAAAAGGTCGGTGTTCCCGGCCAGTACCAGCGTTGTTGATCCAAAAGTGAGGGTGGAACTGGCAAAGATGCCCGCCATGAGCACATTCCCCGAAGCATCCACAGCAAGGGCACGCGCCCTCTCGTTGTAATCCCCGCCAAAACTTTTTGCCCACAGCACATTCCCAGCATAATCGTACTTCACAAGGAAAATATCCTCAAAGGCAACATTCGTCAGGACTGTTGTCCCAAAATTAATGGTCGGACTCAGGAAATATCCTGCAGCATATACGTTCCCGGATGCATCAACAGCGACTGCACTGGCCTCGTCTGCAAACCCCGGGCCGCCCGCGCTTTTCGCCCATTCCCAGACAGGCTGCTGTGGCCTGCAGATGTTACTTGTCAGTGATAATGAACAGATAAGGACTGAAAATAAAATCAACTTTTTCATGGGGCCTCCTTACTTTTGTACAATTGGGTCGGAAATGGTAATTTCTACTGATAAGACAATATATTTAAAAATTTGTTGTCTGTACAGTGATAAATCTGTAAGGAAAACGAGGTGCCAGGATTTATTGAAAGAACTATTTGTCTCTCCGAAAGAAATTGTAATTTGCAGTCCGGTATGATATACGGAACAGGAATTGATATTATCGAAGTAGCCCGCATCCAGAAGGTGATGGAGCGCGACACAGGTTTTCGCGATAAGATATTCACCCGGGGGGAGATTGAATATTGCGAAACGAAGAAGAATAAATTTCAGCATTATGCCGCCCGCTTTTCGGCAAAGGAGTCGTTCCTCAAGGCCATCGGGACCGGCTGGCGTTTTGGCATCCGCTTTGCCGATATCGAAGTTTACCATGATGAACTGGGAAAACCCTATATCCGCCTCCATGGCAAAGCAAAAGAATTATCAGCCGATTTGTCAATTTCAAAAATAAATGTATCTTTATCGCATCTAAAAGAGCTGGCTACTGCTATTGTAATACTTGAATGCTAAACTGTTGAAAACAATGTTTAAGCACCCCATTCAAATATTCAGCGTCATTCCCCGGGTTTCTTTTTATTCTTTGCAGGCAGTTGCCCCAGCGGCCCAACACCACTTTCGCCATTTCGCCATTTACTCACAATCATATCTGTTTTGTTCGGGTGTTCGTGATTGCTTCGCAATTCGCCATTTCGCTATTTCGCTATTTAACATATACAGGGTCTCCCCTGTTTCCACGATTTATCCATCAAATTTAGTCTCTCACCTTAAAACCCGTGGCCTATGTCGAACATCGGATCTTATGACGAACGAATTAAAAACTTTGACTGGAGCATTGCCGAAAAGGAACTTGATTACAAACCAGGGAATATCATCAATATAGGGTGGTATTGTTCCGACAGGATCTGCCTGATGGGCAAAGGTGACAAGCCGGCGCTGATCTGGGAGGGATCGACCGGCATCGAAAAACGTTACACTTATAATGACTTACGCCTGAACAGCAACGCCATCGGCCACTTTCTCAGGGGGTTGGGGATAAAGCCCGAAGACCGTGTATGCCTGTTTATGGATAAGATTCCCGAACTCTATATCGGCTTCCTGGGGATTCTCAAAATGGGAGGGATTGCCCAGCCCCTGTTCTCGGCCTTCGGTGATGAATCTCTTTTTGTGCGCCTCGACAATGCACAAACCACGGCGATTATCACCCAGAAAAAGCATGCCCCCAAGGTGCGTAAAATTATGGACAAAATGCCCTATCTCAAGCACCTGATCATCGTTGATGCCGACCCGGCCAAGCCGCTTCTTGACAGGGAAGTGTCGCTTGACATGGAAAAAGCTGAAAAAATTGACCGGTTTGAAATCCATCCCACCTACGCCGAATCCCCGTCAGTGCTTCATTATACGTCGGGGACCACCGGCCAGCCCAAGGGGGTGAAGCATGTTCATTACTCGCTCATTTCGCAGTATCTGACCTCCAATTGGGTGCTCGACCTGCAGGACAGCGACATATACTGGTGCACGGCCGACCCGGGATGGGTAACAGGCACCTCCTATGGCATCATCGGGGCCTTCAGCAACGGGGTGACCCAGTGCGTGCTTGATGCCGGCTTTTCTGCCGAAAACTGGTACCGGTTCATAGAGAAGCATAAGGTAAGTATGTGGTATTCAGCACCGACCGCCATCCGCTCGCTGATGAAAGCCGGCGATGAGGTGATCAAAAAATACAACCTGTCAACGCTCAGGCACCTTGCATCGGTTGGAGAGCCGCTCAACAGCGAAGCGGTCATCTGGTCCGAAAAGGTGTTTGGCAAGCCATTTCTCGACACCTACTGGCAAACCGAAACCGGGTCCATCATGATCACCAACTTCCCCGGGATGAAGATAAAACCGGGTTCGATGGGCAAACCCTTCCCGGGAATTACGGCCACGGTGATCGATGCTGAAACGTTCGAACCCTTTGGCGAAACCGGCAAGATCGGGCTGATTGCCATCAGGCCGGGCTGGCCGTCGATGATGCGCACCTACTGGCGCAATGAGGAGACCTATAAAAAGAAATTCCAGAACGGATGGTACCTCCCGGGCGACCGCTCCAGTATCGACAACGAAGGCTATTTCTGGTTCGTAGGCCGCGACGATGATGTCATCAATACCGGGGGGCACCTTGTGAGCCCGTTCGAAGTTGAATCGGCCCTCCTTGAACATCCGGCAGTAGCCGAATCGGCCGTGGTGGCCAAACCCGATTTCGTCAATATGGAGGTGGTTAAAGCCTTTGTTACCCTGAAACCCGGATTTGAGGCCAGCAAAGATCTTGACCTTGACATAATGAACTTTGTCAGGAAAAAACTGTCACCCCTGGCCATGCCCCAGGAAATTGAATTTATCGATACCCTTCCCAAAACGCGCAGCGGCAAAATCATGCGCCGGATCCTGCATGCAAAGGAATGGGGAGAGGAGATCGGGGATACATCAACACTTGAAAATGACTAGTAAAAATATAACAGAAATTTTGCTGTTTAATAATTAATAAACCTAAAAAATAAGGAGAACCCATTATGGACGAAATGCAGGAAATCATCAAAAATTATGTGATTAAAGAATATGTGGAAGACGATACCGAGCTGACCGTTGACTCCCCGCTGATTTCGGGAGGAATTGTCGACAGTTTTTCGATGGTATCCCTGAAACGGTTCCTGGAAAACAAATACAGCATCTCGATTCCCGACGACAGGGCAACCCCGGAAGCTTTTGACTCGGTGAACAAGATCTGCGCACTGGTCAGGGAATTTGTCAAATAAAAGGAGGTAGATATGGCTTATACCGAAAAAACACGCGGGATGTATTCCGAAGTCCTTACCGGTCTTCAAAACGCGGGCCTGTTCAAACAGGAACGCTACATCCATTCAGCCCAGGCTGCCGACATCGAGGTGGAATTCCCCGCCGGGGCCCCCCTTAAAAAGGTTATCAATATCTGCGCCAACAACTATCTCGGGATGTCGAGTCATCCGGAGGTTGTAAAGGCAGCGCATGCAGGGCTCGATTCACATGGCTACGGGATGTCGTCAGTCCGCTTTATCTGCGGCACCCAGGACATTCACCGTACCCTCGAACAGATGGTCACCAAATTTCTTGGAACCGAAGATACCATCCTCTTCCCATCCTGCATGGATGCCAACGCTGGTGTATTCGAAGCGGTACTGACAAAGGATGATGTGATGATCTCCGACAGGCTGGTTCATGCCTCGATCATCGACGGGATCCGGCTTTGCAGCGCCATGCACGACACCTTCAAGCATTCCGACATGGAGCACCTGGAAGAGAAACTCCAGCTTCACAACGACAAGCGTCTGAAATGCGTGATCACCGACGGTGTCTTCTCCATGGATGGCGATACCGCACGGCTTGACAGGATGGTTGAACTTTGTGAAAAATACGACGCACTCCTCTTTGTGGATGATTCCCATTCGAGCGGCTTCATAGGAAAGACCGGCCGCGGCACCCATGAACAATACGGGGTAATGGGTAAAATTGACATCATCACAACCACATTCGGCAAAGGGTTGGGTGGTGCATCAGGCGGATGCGTTTCGGGACGGAAGGAACTTGTTGAAATGTGCCGCCAGAAGGCCCGTCCCTACCTTTTCTCCAACACCATCGCCCCCCCGGTCGTTGCCGGTGTGATCAAGGTGCTCGAAATCCTTTCGGCATCAACCGACCGCCGCGACAAGCTCGAAAGCAACACCGCCTTCTGGCGCAAGGGGCTGACCGAAGCCGGGCTGATCATCAAGGCAGGGGATACCCCCATTGTGCCGGTCATGCTGTTCAATGCCAAACTGGCACAGGATGTTTCACGCGACCTGTACGACGAAGGAATCTATGCAATCGGGTTTTTCTTCCCAGTGGTTCCCCAGGGGCAGGCCCGTATCCGCACCCAGATTTCGGCAGGCCACGAGATCCACCACCTCGAAAAGGCGCTCGAAGCCTTTAAAAAGGTTGGAAAGAAGTATGATATCCTGGGAAAGACCAAGCAGGAGATCATAGACAGGTACGGAATGTAAAATAAATGCAAAGTGCAAAGTGCAAAGTGCAAAATGCAAAGGGCATAGAGGATAAATGGAATTTAATAAATGGAAAATATGAGCAGTTTTTTTCATTTTAATTTTTCAATTCCTCATTTCCGTTTTGCATTTTGCATTTTGAACTTTGACCAGTTAATTTGACAATTATGGAGCAAAAATCCGCCAACCCCGCGCCCCTCGGACTGATGGGCTTCGGGATGACCACCGTGTTGCTGAACATCCACAATGCCGGTTTTTTCCCGGTCAGCGGCATGATCCTCGCCATGGGGATCTTTTACGGCGGCATCGCCCAGGTGATCGCCGGGATCCTTGAATTCAAAAAGGGGAACACCTTCGGACTGACGGCCTTCACCTCCTACGGGATGTTCTGGCTGACGCTGGTAGCCCTGTGGATATTCCCCGACACCGCCGCCGGGAAGGGAGTCAAAACACCCGAAGCTTTTATGGGTTGGAACCTCTTCATGTGGGGCGTTTTTACCTTTTTCATGTGGCTGGGCACCTTCGGCAAAAGCCGCGTTTTACAGTTCGTCTTTCTTTCGCTATGGATACTTTTCTTCCTCCTTGCCATACGCGACTGGGCCGAATCCCCCCTGACCGGCATCATCGCCGGCTACGAAGGCATCGTATGCGGCCTTTCAGCAATCTACCTGGCCATGGCAGAGATGCTCGAAGAGGCGCGCGGTGGTAAGATACTGCCCTACTGATAATTTCAGAGGGAGCCGTTTTTAGTCGATTGCAGAAACATGCAACCGGCAATATGCCTTCACTTTTGATGACGGGTAACTGGCTATTGCAGGGTAAACCCGGTTGCACGATTCCAGGAACCACGGCAATTGTAATATGACCAGGGAAGAGGTTGAAATAACTGAAATTGTCAACAGGGAGACGGCGGCCTGGGATACCCGGGATGTGAATTTGTTGATTTCAATATTTCATGAGGATATGGTGTGGCCCTGGCCCAGGACATCCGGATCTCATGATCCTCTGGAGTGGGACCTGGTTTTAGGGAAGTTTAACAGGGAAAGATGGAGCAGGGGATGGCAGGAATTATTCGACGATTATAAGCTGGTTCATAACCGCCGGGAAATAAGGAAAATTGTGGTTTCTGCAGAAAAAGACGGGGCCGTGTGCCGGGTCATGCCATTGCTTCGTTTACCTGAAAGACATTATCGGTTATTGATTACAGCAGACCAGCGTTTATAAAATGACAGAGACAGAAAGACTTATCCTGAAGCCCTTAAATTACAGCCAGTTGGTAAACTATATAAAGGCGGATCACAGCCTGGAAGCTGAATTGAATTTAAACCAGAGTCCAAGGGCAATCTCACCGGAACTTAAAGAGGCTTTGGAAAATACAATTTTGCCAAATGTGGCTGATCCAAATAAGAACTATTTGTATTCAACGCTATGGACTATCATTTCAAAGGAAGAAAAAATAATGGTCGGGGATCTATGCTTTGTCGGAGAACCTGACGGCGATGGCGGGGTCGAAATCGGGTATGGGACCTATTTGGCATCCAGAAACAAAGGATATATGACCGAGGCCGTGGGTGGCCTGGTTAAATGGGCTGAAGGACAACCGGAAATAAATTACATAAGCGCAGATACCGAAAAAAACAACATTGCCTCATTTTCGGTCCTGGAAAAAAATGGCTTCACCAGGGTTGGTGAGACTGATACCCTGTATAAATGGCGGTTGCAAATTGCCCGGCATATTGATACCTAATAAGAACCAAACTGTAAAATTCCATAAAACCATTACAGGTAAGCGTTTTGTACTTTCCGCTCCTGCTTTGAAATCACAGGTATTATTGTCAAACAGCCGGCAGGTCGCGAAGGAGTTACCGTCAGGAAGGCAGGGATAACAGGCTAATTCGGCCGGTTGATCAAAATTTTATTGGCCTTCCTGCAGGATAAATTATATTTGATCCCGGCGTTAAGGTTATCCTGTCATGAGGTCAGTTAAGTTTCTTCTGGTTTTTTCCCTGCTGCTGGCACGGGTATGCCTGCCTGCGCAGGCGGGTGCCCGGGGTAACGAGGCCCGCCTCGATTCGGTGAACCTGGCGAGGAAGAACATCATGGCGGTTCGGGTGGCAAAACCTCCTAAAATAGACGGTCACCCGGATGAATCAACCTGGAAAACAGCCCCCGTGTCGGGCGATTTCATTGAATATGGGCCGCGAAACGGCACCCGGCCGGCATTTCAAACCGAAATCAGGTGTGTTTACGATGATATGGCCGTCTATTTCCTTGCCGTAATGCACGATCCGCACCCCGACAGCATCTGCAGGGAACTGGGCCGGCGCGACCAGATTGAGTCCCTCAACACCGATTATATCTCCTTTGATCTTCTGCCCTACAACGACGGCCTTAACATGTTTGAGTTCAAGGTGAGCCCGGCAAACCTGCAGAATGACTGCAAGTATTCGGCTGCCGGCAACGACATTACATGGGATGCCGTCTGGGAGACCGCCACAATCGTCACCGATTCGGCGTGGATCACCGAGGTGAAGATACCCTGGTCGGCCCTGAGGTTTCCCAGGATCGAAAACCAGGTTTGGGGGATCAACTTCTGGCGGAACATCCAGCGCTACCATGAATACTCAACCTGGTCGTGGGTTGACAATAAATCGCAGGATATATTTCGCTATTACGGCACACTCACCGGAATTCGTGATATCAAACCACCGGTGAGGCTTTCTGTTTCTCCCTATGTTTCAGGTTATGTGGAAAAAAGTCCCGGCAACAAAAACTGGTCGTGGCTCCTACGCGGCGGATTGGATC
>JBAXFZ010000088.1:0-11757 GCA_037139685.1 Bacteroidota bacterium | reverse complement strand
TTCTGCTCGGGATACTCCTGGTTGCCTTTATGCTCTGGTTCGAATACCTGGTTGCGGTGAAATCGCTTGCATCAAGATTTCTTAAAAAACCTGTTGCCGTGCGATTCTCGGCTTACCTTTTCATGGTAATATTCCTGCTTGCCTTCGGGGTTTTTTCAAGTCAGAAGTTTTTCTATTTTCAATTCTGAAATGATGGGGAAAAACAAACTTTTTTTCGGGAAGCTCATTGTGTTTATCATCCTTGTCCTGGTTGTGAACGAAGGTCTCAACCTGGTCTACGACCACTGGATGTATTATTTCCGGCTGGCGCGCAACCAGGATGAACAGTTCCGGTCGTGTCCCGACAGCCTGAAATACCTGATGCTTGGCAACTCCCACAACAGGGTAAATCCCGAGATTCTAGGAAACGGGTTCTGTTATATAACACCAAAGGAAGTCTATAAGCAGAGCTTTTACAAATTAAAATATATCCTTGAAAAGACGACCAAGAGGCCGGAGAACATCCTGCTGTCAATCGACCCGGTAAACTTCAGCCCGAGGGCGGAAAACGACATCACCTTCGACGGGTACTGGAGGAAATATATTAATTATTATGAACTGGCCCGCGAATACAATGATCCCGGCTATTTTTTAAGCTGGGTTGCCGGGAATTTTTTCTCCTACGTGGGCAATTACAAGTATGTTTACATGTCGGTGCTCTTCTTCAAAACCGACATGCACAAGATAAAATACGGGTACTTCCCTGCGAGGAATTATAAGAATTTCGCCAAAGAGCCCAACCGGGAGGCCCTGGGATATGAAACGGCAACCGCCTACCTTGCAAGTTATTCGAAGAGGCCGGAGTTGGGGGAATCAACCTATTACTGCAGGATCCTTGCCCTGTGCCGGCAGTACAAAATCCACCTGGTGCTTTTAAGGATGCCACTGACAGACGAATACCTGAAATATGCGCGGAAGCTGGTTGACATCGACAAGCTTGACCGTGACATTATCAGCCTCACCCGCGATCACTGTTCCGATTTCAGGTTGTTTGATTTCAGGGACGAATTCAGGGGCAGGCCGGAGTATTTTTTCAATGCAGACCATGTAAACCCGGCCGGGGCGACGATCATCAGCAGGAAAATAAAGGAGGAACTCGAAAAACATCCTTCATGACAACAATCTATTAATGTAATTTCAGTTTATTCATTTATATGAACTCCAAATCCAACCAACTCATGAAAACAAAAATTTTCCCAGCAGCAGGAACCGCCAGGATGTTTATCCTTATGACGGCCCTTTTAATCCTCTCCGCTTCTGCCATCTATGCCCAGCAGGGCAACGGCATGGGCCGCGGGAATGCCACCCCCGAACAGCGGGCCACCAGGCAGACCGAGCGAATGAAGGAACAACTTAAGCTTACGGCAGCGCAGGAACCGAAGGTTTCGGCCATCAACCTGAAATATGCCAAAAAGATTGAAGATGTCAGGAAACTGACCGATACCGCCGCCATGCGCAAGGCTGTCACCGGCCTGAACAAGCAAAAAGAGGCTGAACTAAAGGGTATTCTCACCCCCGATCAGCTGAAAAGCTACCAGAAACTGGTAGAGGAGATGATGGCAAGGCAGCGCCAGATGAGGCGTTAAGCGGTTGCCCGGATCCAAAATTTGTTTGCCGTGCATTAAATCACCAACCAGATTATTGATTTCACCTCAAATGGATTATATTTGAGGTGAAATTTCAGATTCGTCACTTAACCTTTAACTTGAACGCCATGATCCACCAGGTAGCAAAAACCATCCGGCTTGCAATTGCAATGGCCATCCTTTTTGGAATAACAATCACCACCCTGAATGCACAACAACCTGGAAAGGGGAAGGTTGCTCCGGCACCGGAGGTGCGTGCCAAACGCCAGACCGATCAACTGAAAACCGAACTGAAACTCACCCCGGCCCAGGAGTCAAAGATCTATGCCATCATCCTTAAGGATGCCAAAAAGGTGGATGAGGCCATGAAAATCAAGGACCCCGGTTTACAGCATAAGACAATGGCTGAAATCGGCAAGCAAAAGGTTGCCGAAATTAACGCCCTGCTGACTCCTGACAAGGTAAAGGCTTACGAGAAGATCAGGGAGGCCAACAAGGCAAAACAGCAAAAGGGAAAACATTAGAATTCAACCATGATGCCGATGGCCGGCAACACTGTGCCGGCCTTGTTCGGGATGGAGCGCAGTTTGTAGCGCATAATCCCCTGTTGATCCCTGTACTTCTCCACCGATCCGTCGGCCAGGGTGTTGACGAGGATATCCTGTTGTTCCGCTTTGAAATTCAGCACGTTCTGAACATCGAGATAGAACATGAGCGACCAGTTTTTAAAATAAAACCCTTTATCGACACGGATATCAAGCTGGTTAAATGAACGCAGCCTGAGTGTGTTGAAGGCACTGTAGTTGATGTACCCCTTCCCCTGTGCATCCCATGCCGTAACCTGGCTTGATTTGTCCATATCCCATGGCGTATAGGGCTGCCCGCCGGCATACCTCCATTTGGCGCCGATTTCCCAGTTGTGTTTGAATTTCCGGCCGAGGGTGATGTTCAGCAGGTGGCGGTTGTCCCAGGCCGAGGGGATATACTTTCCGAAGTAGTTGGTAAACTCGCTCCGGACAAAGGTGTAGGTCATGATGAAATTGAATTTGAAGATGTCGGCATGCCTGATCAGCACCTCGAAGCCATATGCCCTACCCTTTGAAACCGGCTTCAGCGCCTCGTCGCCCACGGAACCGAAGTCGGTTCCCTTGCTGGCCAGGGCCACCGAGTCATTGACGGAGAATGGGTAGTTGCGGTAGAATTTATAAAAACCCTCAAGGGAAATCTTTGCTTTTGATACAGGCTGGAACTCCACGCCTGCCACGATATGGTCGGCCGAGATATAACGGATCCCCAGGGAGTCATTTACGAGGGTGTGGTAGCTGTTGCGGTATCCCAGCGAAGTATAGGCGGGGAGCTGGTAATAGCGCCCCATGTTGAAATTCAGGAAGAATTTATCGGGGACCAACGCGTAAGAGGCTGAAAACCTTGGCGAAAACTGGTTTAGCAGGTTGTTCATACGGCTGGAATAATTATTGGCATCCATCCTGACCCCGAAGTTAAGGTTCAGCCTGTCGTTGAAGAAGGCACGGTTAACCTGGCCAAAGATGTTCCATTTCCAGATGTCGATCCTGGAGCTGTAATCGATGCTGGCAGGATGATAGGTTGAATCGGCCGGGTTCCTCACGGTGGTTTTCTGGAAGGTGCTGTTGGTATAGGTGGCATATTCAACACCCGCGCCATAGGTGAACTTCCATTTTACCAGGTCGGTCATCCTTTCATAACGGATCTTGTTTTCGGTTTCCCGCGAATTATACTTGAACAGTAGGCTGTCGGGGACCTCCACGTTGTTTTTATATTTGATCTGGTCGTTGTTCAGCATATTGCGGCTCACCACCCATGTATCGAATCCCCTGGCACGGAAATGGCGGTAAACAATTCCGAACACATAACTCCACTGGTTGTTGACCGGCAGGTACTGCAGCACATAATGCTGGAACGCATCGGGGCTGGCGATCCCGGTATTGAGCTTGTTGTTGTCGAGCGCCCCTATCGAAACCACGGTGATCTGGTTCCGCTTGTCGAGGTCGATCTTGTATTTTAACTGGTAATCATTATAGGTGGGCAAAAAAGGCAGCTTCAGGGCACTGAAGAGAAACTGCAGGTAGGATCTCCTTACCGAAAGGATCATGGTCGAGTTTTTTGAAACCGGTCCGTTCAGGGTCAGGGCCAGGTCGCTTGAGCCGAGCGACACGCGTCCACCGAACTTCTCTTTGTTTCCATCCACCTGGCGCAGCTCCATGACCGAACTCAGCGCGTTGCCGCGGGTTGTAGGGAAGGCGCTGGAATACAGCTGGATTTCACGGATGAAATCGACGTTTATGATCCCGACCGGGCCGCCCGAAGCGCCCTGGGTTGAGAAGTGGTTGAGGTAGGGAATCTCCACGCCGTCGAGGTAAAACCGGTTTTCGCCCGGGCCGCCCCCGCGAACGATCACATCATTGCGGAAGGAGGGGGATGACGCCACCCCCGGCAGGCTCTGGATCACCTTTGACACGTCGCGGTTCGACCCGGGGCTGCGTTCTATCTCCTGGATGGTCAGTTTTTGCAGCGATACCGGGACCTCTTCATTGCGTTCCACAACCGAAGGTTTGATCTCCACCTGGTTCAGCGTCGTTACCTGTTCATCCAGCCCGATGTCAAGATCGATGGTTTTGGAATTGGTCACCAGGAAATCGGTCGATGTATATTTTTTAAATCCCACCGAAGTGGCGACAAGCCGGGCATACCCGGGTGAAACCTTTGTAATTGAATATCTTCCGTCGGCATCGCTGGTGGCTCCCTGCGAAGGCTTCCCGTCGATGATGATGTTCACGAATGGGACAGGCTCATTGTTTTTATGGTTGAATACCCTACCTTTTATCAGCCCGGTCTGGGCAAAAGAGACGGCAGCGGTGAACGACAGGAGAAAAGTAAGGGCGATTATATGATATATTCGGATCTTCATCAGGAAAATTTTTGTTTGGAAAAAGTTTATTAACCGGGACAGGTTTACTACAATACCTGTACCAGACGATGCAGGACTGACATTATTACAGTCAGGGTGATAATAAATTGCCTGGCGGGGACAGACACCTGCGGATTTGATATGGTCATGCAATGAAAAGCGGCCTCTTCATGATGAGACCTTGAATAATACTCAAGGGTGAATAAACCGGGCTGTAACGGCAAATCCCGGGCGGTGGATGTCGCCTTTACCTTTGCTGGCTTTGCCGGGCAATCTCCTGCCCCAGTTTGTAGTAATATTCCGCCTTTTCCTGGTCGCCCCTCATCATGTAGAGGGTGTTGAGCTGCACGCACAATTCATAGCTGGGGTTGATGGTGGCGGCCTTTTCCCAGTAGCTCACCGCGGTGGCGGTATCGGTTCTGAGCATGTAGTAGTTGCCTATGTTGACATAGGGCATTTCAAGGTTTGGATAGTGTTTCATCATATCCTCATTCATTTTAACCGCACGCTCGAAGTCGCCCATATCGTTGTAAACATCCGCCAGCGCGAAAACGGCCTTGATCTGGTTTGGGTTGACCCTGAGGATATGTTCATAGCAGCCGATGGCCTCGGGATAGCGTTTCTGCTCACGGTAGGTCATTCCCAGGTTCACCCAGGCCGGCTGCATGGTTGAATCGAGGGCGATGGCCTTCCTGAGGAAATAGGTGGCCGAATCGTAGTTCTTTCCCATGAAGAGGTAGACGGTGCCAAGGTCGTTGATTGTCTGGTAATTGTTCGGGTAAAGGGCCAGCGAACGCCGGAAATGGGTGATAATGGTCTGGTATTTGAACTGGTTGACTGACCCTGTTCTCAGGAAATTTTCGTCCATGTAAACCGTGTTCATCAGGTAACCCGCGTAGTCGACGTTTGCCTTGGCGGAATTAACGAGTGATTTGACATCCGTGCGGTAGAGGTCGAACAGGTTGCGCCAGTCACGGTTTCTCGAAACCGACATAACCGTATAGGGGATGAGCAGCAGGATGATCACGGCAAGGATCTTCAGCCTTGAATCCATTTCGATGGTCAGGCTTTTTGGATCGGTTTTGAAAATCCTGAATATGACCACCACGACGGCGATGCAGAACCCGAGGGAGGCGTTGAAGACAAACCGCTCACCCACGATGCCCAGGACGGGAACGACGATATTCGAGTACATGGCGATAGCCACCAGGTACCAGAGGATCGCAAAGGAGAGGATGTGCTTTTGACGGTATTTCATGACGGCATAAACGAACAGGGCCAGGTGGACAAGGATCGAGAGGATCGCCCATACATTTGCCAGGTTGGTGACCGGGATCATGTTGTAGCCGTAATAATAGAGCAGCGGGTACGGATAAACCAGCAAACGCAGGTAAAACAGCAGCGACACAAAGCCGGTTCCGAGGCGGATCCAGATGTTTTTTTCAAAATAGAGCGGGTTCTCAATAAAGTAGTTGACATGCTGCGAAGGGGGCAGGAAGAGCCGCGGCCCGAACGAGGCGATGAGCAGCACGACGAACATGGCAAAAAGGAAGAACGCATATTTTTTAAACGGCAGGTCGGTAAAGAAATAGAGTACAAGCGGGAAAAGGGCGAGGAACGGCAGGATGGAGGATTTGCAGAGATACCCGGTAAAGACCATGAGCAGGGCGTAAAAAACATGGCGGACCTTCCGGGTGTCGGCATAGTAAAGCATGAACCTGAGGCCTCCCAGCCCGCAGATGAATGCAAGCATCTCGTCCCTGTTCTTGAGGCTTGCCACCACTTCGGTATGCACGGGGTGGGCCATGAAGAGCATGGTGATCATAAAGGGGAAGAGGATGTTGAAATTATCCAGGATCCTTTTCAGGATAAAAAAGAGCAGCACCGACAGGGCCCAGTAGATCAGTATGTTTACGGCATGGCTCCTGCCCGGTTTGTTTCCCCACAACTGGTATTCCGTGGCGAAGGTCGCCTTTACGATCGGGCGGTAATCGGCGGAGGTTGAGCCCAGGTTCCCCTGCTGATTTACATAATGTGTAGAAAATATCTCGGGAAAGGCCTTGAATCCCCGCTGTACCTGCTCGTTGTTGGTGACATAGTTGTCGTCGACCGCGAATTTGTTCAGGATTGTATTGCCATACAGCAGGAAAGCAAAGAGGAAAAAGAAGAGGACGAAATAGCGGTCCCCTTTGCGTGAACCTTTTGGTACCGACGGGGCTGTTTTTATGGCCGGCTCCTTTTTAGGCAGGTCGGCTTTGCCTTTGGCGGCTTGGGTTTTCGGGATATGGCCTTGTTTCATCCTGAAATGCAATTTATTTGATTAAACGCTGTCTTACCTGATTAATCACAATCATAACAGTTACGATCAGGAAGTCTCCATTTGCATGGTAATGACCTCTCCCCGACCCTCCCCTTGAAGGTAGAGGTCGCAAAGCATCAAACTCCTATAACCGCTATGATCCTGTTGAATCAGTTAATTTATGCAAATGTAGAAATTTCCGCCGTAAGCTTCACGAAATCATCCACCGAAAGTTGTTCAGCCCGCAGGTCGAGGCACCTGGTGAACCACTCCGACGGGGTGGTGACTGGGAGCAATGGCCGGATGGCGTTGCGCAGGGTCTTGCGGCGCTGGTTGAAGGCCATCTTTACCACCCTGATAAAAAGTGTTTCGTCACAGTCAAGCCTATGCGTTGTGTTGCGGCGCAGGCGGATCACAGCCGACTTCACCTTCGGCGGAGGGTAGAATACCGTTTCGCTGACGGTGAACAGGTATTCGATGTCGTAAAAGGCCTGGAGCAAAACGCTGATGATGCCGTAGGTTTTATTCCCCGGCGGGGAGGCGAGACGCTCGGCAACCTCCTTCTGGAACATGCCGGTCACCTCGGGAATACGGTCGCGGTAGTCGAGTGCTTTAAATAAAATCTGTGAGGAGATATTATAGGGGAAATTGCCGATCAGCGCGAACTTCGGGCCGGGACCGGCCGGGGCGGCACCCGCGGAATGGCTGTTTTCAGGCGACGGGAAGGTATCCAGGTCATAGGATAAAAAATCAGCCAGGATCAGCCTGTGCGCAATCTGCGGGTATTTCAGCCTCAGGTATTCATCCGATTCCCTGTCAACCTCCATGTACCATGCATCAAAACTGGTCTCCATGATGTATTTTGTCAGGACTCCCATGCCCGGGCCAATCTCCAGCACAAGGGGGATTTCCGGGTTCAGGCAGCCCACTATTTTCTGTGCAATGTTCTCGTCGCGCAGAAAATGCTGCCCGAGGCGTTTTTTGGGTCGGATCATGGTTTTTCAGGTTTCTATCTGGGTGTGTCCCCGCGCAGTGCCCGGAATTTCCGCCGTGCATCGGGCACATAAATGCTTCCCGGGTATTTGTCGAGCAATTCCAGGTACAGCGACCTTGCTTTATCGGGATTAGCCAGCGGCTTTTCGTTCAGGAGGGCGCTTTGCATTACCGCATCATCGGCCATAATCTCGTCGGGATACTCACTGACCAGCTGCCGGAACAGCGAATCGGCCTCGGCATATTTCCCCTGTTTACGCTTGATTTCCGCCTTTTTATACAGGACACGCTGGAGAATCGGATGTTCCCTGAAGAGGAGCGGGATCGAGTCGAGCGCCTGCAGGGCAGGTTCCTCTGCATTGCGGTAATCAAGCAGGTCGGCACGGGCGTAAAGCGACAAGGCAACGGTATTGCTGTCGGGATCATAATTCTCGCTGATCAGCAGCGAGAGGGCGATGGCATCGTTTGATATGAACTTCGAGGTTGCCGCCTTTAAAATATCAGCCTGTGCCTTGGCCCACTTGAATTCCCCTATGTAAAAAGAGAGCCTGGCATTTTTAAACTTTGCCTCCTGCCCCAGTACATCGTATTTGAAATCCTGGTAGGCCTGCTGGTAAAGCAGGGTTGCCTGCCATACATCATCGGTAAACAAAAGGATGTCGGCAAGTTCAATTTTGCATTTTGCCTGCTCGGCTGCCGGAACGCCGGCAATCTGGATGGCGTGCTGGAGCAGTTCGGTTGCATCTTCAGGCTTGTCAAGAAAAAAGGCATCGATGTGGGCGAGGTTCCTGATGATGGTGATGTTCTCGGGATCATCGCCCGTCACTTTCAGCTCATCGTTAAATTCCTTCGCGACAATTTCAAGGTCCTTCCTTGAAGGCGCCGGTTCGGAGAGTATCCGGGCATATTGTGTATTGGCCAGTTCCCGGCGGCTGTAATCATAATATGTGGATGATTTTCCTTTCGAGACCAGGTATTTGTAGCATTCGATGGCAACATCAAACTTTTCATTCGACACGGCCAGGCTGGCCAGCGACACCAGTTTCCCGCCGTTCTCATTCAGCCTGCGGTCGAGCGATTTGGCCTGAACCAGGGCCAGGTCAAAATCCTTCTGCTGGATTGAGTACCACCACAGCAATTCCGCGTAACAGCTCTTGTCGGGATTTTTCTGCGCCCTCGAGAGCAGGATTTTACGGATACTCTCGTTTTTCTCATTGTTTACGTCAAATGAAAGGGTCATCTGGATCCGGTCCTCCACTGTATTGAGATATGACACGTTCATCTCAAGCAGGTTAAGATATTCCTCAATGGCATTTTTAAAATCGCCCATCCGCTCATACACGCTGGCGAGTTCAAAGCCGAAGGGGTAGGCATTGTTCATCAGCTTGCGGCCACTCAGGTAGGTACGCAGGGCATATTCATTCTCACCCCTGATGATGAAGGCATTGGCCAGGTCGTTGATCTGCTGCTGGCTGGGACCAAGCTTTTTCAGTGCATCCTCGTAAAGTTTTTTTGATTTTTCGGTGTTTCCTTCGCGGTAATAAACATAGCCCAGGTCAACCTGGTAGCGCAGGGCACCAGGCTCCGACTTCAGGCTTTTCTTTATCAGCCGCTCGGCCTTGGTGTACTCCCTGGTTTCAACCAGGCAATAGAGCAGGTACTGGAAATAATACTGCGAAGGTTTTTGCTCATACAGCCTTTCAAAAATTTCCGCGGCCTTGTCAAACTCCCGGTTCTGGTAATACTGCAGTGCAAGGGGTTCCTCATTCCCCGACCGGAGGGCATCGTTCTGGAATGGCAGTACGGGAGGATTTGGCGGCTGAAGATCCTGGGAAGAGGAGACGAATGGGACAAGAAACAAGAGGATTAAAAGCGGCAGGAAGTGAATGAACAATGAGGGATGAGCAATCTTGAATGAACAATATTGTTCAGAGGAGACTGACGACCCGCCATCCGCAAACAAATATTTCGTGTTAACCCTTCCCATTTTCCTCATTATTGCTCATTCCTCATTGTTCATTGCTCATTGTTCCAAGAGTTCCGATCGTCAGCCACGCCAGCAGCCCCATGCCTGTTTCGAGGCTTTGCTCGTCAACGTCGAAGGTGGCCGAGTGGAGATTCGACCTGATCCCCATTCTTTCGTTGGCGATACCAAGGCGGTACATGCAGGAGGGGATTTGTTCGGCAAAATAGGCAAAATCCTCGGCCGTCATGCGCTGGTCAAGTTCTTTAACGTGCTCCTCCCCTAAATATTCTGAGGCGAGCCCTTGAAGTTTTTCAGTCAGCCCAGGATTGTTGAACAGGAATGGATAACCGTGGGCGATCCTGACCTCGCAGGAGGCGCCCATCGCCTGGGCGACGCCGCCGGCAATTTGTATGATCCTCTTATGGACCTCTTTGCGCCATGTTTCATTGTAGGTGCGCACGGTTCCCTCCATCCTTACCACATCGGGGATGATGTTGGTTCGCCCCTCCCCTGTTATCTTTCCGAAGGAAACAACGGTCGGCATCACCGGGTCGGCAATCCGGCTTACGATCTGCTGCAGGGCGAGGATGATATGCGAAGCGATCACGATCGGATCAACATTCTGGCTAGGGGTGGCAGCGTGCCCACCCTTTCCCCTGACGGTAATGAATATTTCATCTGTGGAGGCCATATAGGCGCCGGCTTTCAGCCCCACGTCGCCGGCCGGGAGGGTATTGATCACATGCTGGGCTATCACGAACCGAGGCTTCGGGTTTTCCAGCACACCTTCGCCGATCATCCGGATGGCCCCGCCGGGATAGGACTCCTCAGATGGCTGGAACAGCAGCTTTACAGTACCGTTGAAACGGTCCTTCAGGGTGTTCAGGATTTTAGCGGCTCCCAGCAGGCATGCCATGTGCACGTCGTGCCCGCAGGCGTGCATTTTCCCCGGGTTGACCGACCTGTAGGCAACATCGTTCTCCTCGGTTACCGGCAATGCATCCATGTCGGCCCGAAGGGCGACGCAGAATGACGACGGCTTGTTTCCCCTGATCAGTGCAACGATGCCGGTCCCTGCAACTCCTTTTGTATAGGGAATACCATATTCATCCAGCCTTTGGCAGATATATCCAGCCGTTTCAAATTCCTCGCACGACAATTCCGGATGACGGTGAAAATGGCGGCGGATTGCCACAACCTCTTCAAAAAACGATTTAGACAACGCCTCTGTCTGTTGCTTCAAATGTTCCATCAGATCCATGGTTTGAAATAAAATTCAAAGGTAGGAAATGTTTGAATCAGATAGCAACAAATGGAGATGGCAAAGCTGCCGGCAGAATCGAACAGTCCCGGTCAGAGGATGACCAGTTTACCGGTATGGAAGTAAGTTCCGCACTGGATTTTCAAAAAATAGAGGCCGCTCTTAAGACCGGCAAGGTCCATTGACACAGTGCTGCCTGCAGATACCGGGAAGATTTTCTGCCCAACCACCCGGCGGCCGGTGAAATCGAGCAGGATGCATCTGCATTCCCCACTGGTCTCCCCTATGGCCTCAATATTCACCTTTGAAGTAGCAGGGTTTGGATAGATCCTGAACACGGGGCCCGCGGGATGCACAGCCAGGCCGTTGCACCGGTCAACAGTGATATAATTTTTCTTCAGTATCGATTTTGTGCGCACCCCGTCGGAGACAGTCAGTTTCACATCAAACTGCCCGATGCTGTCGTACCTCACCTCAGGGTCAGCCAGGGCGCTGGAGGATGGGAAACCTCCCGGGAACTCCCAGCTCCGGGAGGTGATCTGGTCAAAGGAGTCATCTGTAAAACCGGTCGTTTTTCCCTGGCACAGGGTTGCGGCCCCTGCGTGGAAATAGGGATACGGCCCGTCGATGTTCAGCCCGAAAAACTCAAGGTAATGTTTCATCAGG
>JBAXFZ010000087.1:0-11767 GCA_037139685.1 Bacteroidota bacterium | reverse complement strand
AAAAGACCTATGCGACACTCATTGCCACGGCTTTGTTTGCGTTGCATCCCATGCGGGTTGAGTCGGTGGTTTGGGCGGCCGAGCGCAAGGATGTGCTTTATACCCTCTTTTTCCTCCTGTCACTAATCCTTTATATCCATTTCCTTTTAAAAACACGCAGGAACAACCAGTACTATATTGCCTCCATTGCATGTTTCATCCTCTCCATTCTGAGCAAAGGCCAGGCTGTGGTACTGCCTCTCACCCTCATTTTGATCGATTACTGGTATGACAGGAAGATCACCCTCCGCTCGGTGACGAATAAAGTGCCTTACCTCTTTTTCTCGCTTGCATCGGGGATACTGGCAATAGTCGCCCAGCACTCCTCGCTGACCGAACAACGGCTACAGGCCCATTCCCTGTTCGAACGCCTGGCACTTGCTGCCTTTAATATTACCGCCTACCTGTACAAGCTGGTTTTCCCTTTCGACCTGAGCTGTTTTTATAAGTATCCCGCCTCTCAGAATATGTGGTGGGTTTACGCCGGCGCCCTGACCGCAATCGTTGTGGTAGCAGCCGTTGCGATACTTTTCAGGAAGAACAGGATCGTGGTTTTTGGTTCCTTGTTTTTTTTATTCACTGTTTTCATCGTCAGCCAGATCCTGCCTGTCGGGAATGCCATCATTGCGGACAGGTACACCTACGTTCCGTATATCGGACTGTTTTTTATCGCAGCCATGTTTCTTGATAAACTGATAACCGGGAAAAGCCCCTACTCAAGGTATTTTATCATTCTCCCCGCGGTCATCCTGGTTGTTTTTTCAATCAAGAGCTATGCCCAGTCGACGACATGGCATGACGACTTCACACTGTACCGGAATGCCCTCAAACAGGATCCTGACAACGGCATGGCCGCATCAAACCTGGGCAGGGCGTACATCGACAAGGAGGACTATAAAACCGCCATTGAGTATTTCAACCTGGCAATAAAAAATGAGGATACCTTTATCGAGAATTTCCATGCCTATCAGAATCTCGGGGTGGTATCTTCGCGTATGGGAAATGACCGGGAGGCGATCAAATATTTCTCAACTGCCTATGCCAGGAATCGCTCCTCTGTGGATGCTGTTTTCAGCAGGGGACTCTCCTATACATCCCTGGGGAAATTAGACTCGGCAGTGACCGACTTTACCACCATCCTGACCAGCATGGATTCGCTTAACACCAAGACCTATTACAGCAGGGGCATCGCCTTTAACAAACTCAATATGCCCGACCGTGCCATTGCAGATTATTCCGCCGCCATCAGGATCGACCCGGATTACTGCGATCCTTACGTTAACCGGGGCAATATCTACTTTGCGCACAATTCGTTCGATGCTGCTGTTGCCGATTACAACAAGGCTTTGTCGCTGGTGCCTGATGACGGGAACACATACCTGAACAGGTCGTTTGTCTATTTCAAGATGAAGAACTATAAAAACGCCCTCGATGATGCTTTAAAAGCACAGGAATACAAAAAGGAGGTCAACCCCAATTATCTCAACGACTTGAGAAAGGCTTTGAAAACCCCTTAATATCCTACGAAAAGCAAGTTCATCACTTGCAATACTTTTCGAGCAGATCCCGTGCCTCGGAATTGCCCAGGCTAAGAGCAACTGTCCAATCGGCGCAGGCCCCCTTTTGATCATTCAGGTTATACCTGATTTTACCCCTGTCTGCAAAGTTGACCGAATTCTTACTGTCAATCTCAATGGCCCGTGAATAGTCTTTATCCGCTTCCCTGTAATTCTGAAGGGCCGAGTAGGTGGAAGCACGGGCCGAATAACCCGCCGCATAGGATGGATACAGGCGGATGGCGATCGTATATTCAGCAAGCGCTTCATTGTACAGGTGAAGGCCTGACTGGGCATTAGCCTTGTTAAAATGGGACTGGAACAGATCCGGCTCATATTTCAGGGCCTCATTGTATTGTTCAATTGCACCTTTAGGGTCTTTCAATGTCGAGAGCGCTATTCCTTTGTTCACATAAGCCCTCGAGTAATCGTGCTTGAGGGCAAGGGCCTGGTCGTAATCGGCAATCGCTCCCTGGAAATCCTTGAGATCGGCCCTGATAAGCCCCCGGTTGCTTAATGCCATGGCAGAAGCAGGATTTGATTTGATTGTGTAATTGTAAAAAATCATCGGGTTTTCATAATTTCCTGCATAGATGAATGAGTACACAGCCAGAATAAGGGCCAGCAGGATCGTATAGCCGGGAATCCGTGATTTGGCTTTGCCCTCGGGAACCCCGTCATAAAGAAAGAACATTAACATAATAATCCCGGCCATTGGCAGGTAGGCCCTGTGTTCAAGATAATCGTAGGCGGCGCTGCCAAATGTATGACTGTACATCAGCCCCGGCAGTGCAAACACAAGAAACCAGGCGATGGCAAAAAGCTCCTTCATGTATGGTCCGGATGAAAACCGGATGAAAACAACCGTCAGTATTCCTAGAAGCAACACCCCGATTATTGTATTGACCAGGGTAAATCCCGACATGGGAGACAGGTTGAATGGCAGGAAGAATTTAGCCACATATTCGGGGATGGTACGTAAATTATGGAACAGCGGAGCGATACCGAATTCCGCTGCAGGAGCGGCAAGTTTGACAACCTGGAACCGCATGTAAAAATAGGCTGCAATGATTACCAGGAATCCTGCACAGAGGGCCAGCAGCGCAACAACTGGAAGCTGCCTGTTCTTTTCAACAAACAGGTAATAGAGCAGGATCAGCAGGGGTATGAATATTGCCGTCTCTTTTGAAAACATGGCGGCGAAAAATGCAACCAGCGTGAATGCACCGTACCTGTATTTCCGTGTAGCATTCATTTTTATAAAGAATACCAGCGAAAGAATCCCGGTTAACCCGATAAGCAGGTCGCCACGTGAAGGAGCCCAGGCGATGGCCTGGACAAACAGGGGCGTTGAAAGGAACAACAGTGTAAAAACGAAAGCGGCCTTGCGGTTTTTACCCAGCATTGTTAACAGGTAGAAAAGGGCTGAACAGGTTGCAGCATGCAACAGTATGTTGGTAAAATAGAACACAGATCCCCTTTCGTGGAAAAACTGTGCGTCAATCATGTAGGTTACCGTTTGCAGAGGCCGGTAAAACGAAACACCCCTGTCGCTCATAAAGGCATCCGTCAAAAATGCCAGTTTCAAATTGCTGAGATCCTTGATCAGGTTAAGATTTCCAAGAATGAGAAGATCCTCATCGAATTTCCCGAGATAAAATTGCAAGACCTGTCCGTAAATCAGAAAGGCGATGAGAAAGAATACCAGGTACACCAGCGGCACTCGTGTGACCAGGTTCCAGAACGACCCTGCCGTTTGCTTTTTTTGTTTGCTTTTTTGTATTTGTTGTTTTGCCATTAAGGGTCGATGTTATTGATCTGGTTCATTTTAGCCTGTGAGATAACCTCTCAAATTCTTTTGACTTCTCCATATTGCCAAGGGCACGATAGGTGGTTGCAATATTGAGATTAAGTGCGGTGTCGCCCGCATCCTGCTGGTATGCCTTGAGGAAAAACTCCAGTGACCTGGAATAATCGGCTTTAATGCCATATGCCACCCCCAGGTTTTTCAGCAGGGAGATGTTGGCCGGATTTGCCTGGTATCCCCTGTTAAAACAGATCAGTGCAGAATCCAGCTGGTGAAAGTGCTGACCGTAAATCCTGCCGATCCGCTCAAGTGCGTCATCGTCTTTTGGGTTAAGGGAGACAATAACCTGGTAGTCTTTCATGGCTGTATGATAATCTTCATTGTCGAAATAGAGGTTGGCACGCTTGATCCTGATGAAGTTCATCCTGCTGTCGGGGAACTGGTTCAGTGCATCATTCCACAGGGCGATGTCATCGTGCCATACGGCGACCCGCTGCCTGGCCTGCATGGCAAAAACAACCGACCCGGCCAGTAACAAGACAACTGCCGCCAGACCCGGAATTTTCAGGGCCAAACGCTTATCTTCCGTTAAGAATGAACACCATGAGGCAAGGATGAACAGGATTCCAATGTATGGAATATAGGCATAACGATCGGCTGTAATCGCCTTGCCTACGGATAAAAACTGGAGTACCATTACAATGGTTATGAAATAAAACATCATGCCGAATCCAAAAACCCTGAGATACCTGTTTTTCATGAAGAGACTTGCGGCAGAGACTGCCATGACAAGCAAAAAAAACCAGGGGGCAATCCTGAAAACCAGGGGGAGCTGCCCATGTTCAGTGATAAACGGGTACGGATAGAAAGCCGACAGGTTGGATGGAAGGATAAACTTGTACAAATAATTCAGGTATCCATAAGAGGCATGCATCATCCTTTGGAATACAGTGAAGGTCTGCCACTCATTTATGGCACCCTGTGACTGGACCCTGATGGCCAGCATTCCGAACAGTGCAGAGATGATGAAAAAGGGGATCTTTTCCAGGATCGCCCTGTATGACCATTTACGTTTCAGGTAAATATCCAGCAGGATCAGCACTACAGGAAAAACCACTGCCATGGCCTTTGATAAAACCGAAAGAAAAAAAAGCAGGAATGCAAAAGCCAGGTATTTAATCCTATTCGTCTTTAGATAATAAAAGTAGGTGATCAGGCCTGCAATGAAGAAAAATGTGTACAGAACATCCTTCCTTTCCGAAATCCAGGCAACCGATTCAACATGCATGGGGTGGATTGCGAAAAGCAGGGCGACCAGGAAGCCCGGCCATTTCCGATGATCAAGCAGGAGGAAAACGAGGAGGTAGACCAGGATTGAATTGAGAATATGAATGAATATGTTTGTCAGGTAGTACGACCAGGGGTTCAATGCTGCGATTTGATGGTTGATGGCAAGAGAGAGCGTAGTGACCGGATGATAATTATTCGAGAGCTTCTGCATCTCGGTGTTGAGACTGAATATCTTAAGGACACTTTTGGCTGACAAACTATCCAGGAGCTTATTTTTTGTAACATATATCGGGTCATCCCATGTTTTAAGGAATTCATTGTTTAAGGCCGGCCGGAAACTGTAAAAGGTCAATAAGGTGATAATGGCAATAAAAAGCCAATGCAGCCATGGATGGTTGCCCGCGGGAGGATCGATCCTGCCGGGGTTTTGATTCATTTGCCCTTGATGGATTTTAACAGGCCGGGTTACCTTTTTATCTCTGCTTTTTTTCCCTTTCATGTGATGATATCTGTTTTTTAGGGGATATATGGAATTTTTTTTAACCTTTTCCCGGGCTTATCAATGGCCAGGTCAGCCGCCCTTTTTTTTCAATGTTTCAAGCAAATTGTTATCCACCGGGTAATCCAGCGACCTGGCTTTTATGGCAAACTGATAGGCTTTTTTATAATTTTTCAGTTCATTGTATGCAGCAGAGATGTTGTAACAGGCATGTCCGTTTGCAGGATTCAGAACCATGCAGCGCTCAAAATCGGAAAGCGCTTCAGGTATCTGTTTCAACTGAAAATAGCAAAAACCCCGGTCCATGAAATAATTCTCGTTTCGAGGGTTTTCACTGATTACCCTTGAATAGTCATCCACGGCTTCCCTGTAACGTCCCATTTCCTTGTACATCACCGATCTGCTGATGTAAATTTCCATTGATCCTGCTTTTAAGGTTAAGGCTTTGTTAAAGTCCCTCATTGCCGTATTGTATTGTTTTCCAATTGAGTATATAACAGCCCTGTTCAGCCAGGTTTTCGGATCCAGGCTGTCGATGGTGATTGACTTTGAATAGGCGATGAGAGCTTTGTCGTTTTCACCATGCAGCCGGTATGCATTGCCAAGGTTGTTGTAAATTCCGGCATCATCCTGACGGATTCGGGTAAAGGCTTCATAGTCACCGATAGCTTTGTCGAAACGGTTCAGCGAACTGTAATAATTTCCTCGGTGTTTTAAGGCGACAAAGGCCTGGGGGTATTTTGAAATCACATCAGTCCACAGGGTTTCCGAATTCTCCCACACCTTCGTTTGTTCATAAGCCGTTTTTCCCAGGAATATGAAATATATGCATAGAAAACCGGTCAAAATCCAGCGTAAAGAGTGAAACATCCTGTTCCTGGTAATGAAGGCCTGGTCAACATACCACCCCAAAATAAAAAACAGCCCGATTGCACTCAGGTATGAATAGCGGTCGGCCATGATAGCATTTCCGACCGGAACGAATTGAATTACAAGGATTGTGGAGATAAAATAGAAGAGATACCCGAAACCAAGCACTTTTGTATATCGTGCTGAAAAGGCCACAATCGCGGCAATGACAATGACGATACCAGGCGCCAGGTAAAAGAATGGAGGAAGATTTCCCGAAGAAGTTACCGAAGGATAGGGATAGAAGGCGGATATTCCGGATGGGACGATCAGCCTGTACTGGTACATGACCAAACCGTAGGAGGCAAACATGATGCGCTGGACAACTGTAAAAACTTTTATCCCGACTTCGGCAAGATGGCCCTGTATCAAAACAGTGATTATCCCAAAAACAGCCGACAGGATAAAGAAAGGCACTTTTTCAAGGAGCATCGCTGCCGTGAATTTTCTCCCATAAAAATAGTCAATTGCGATCAGTACCAGGGGGAATACCACTGCTGAAGGTTTTGAAAACAGGGACAAAACAAACAGAAGCCCTGATGCCACCAGCAGTATCCATCGCTGTTTTTCAAGGTATTTCAGGTATACCACCAGCCCCGACAGGAAGAAAAATGTATATAATACATCTTTCCTTTCCGAGATCCACGCAACCGATTCAACATGCATCGGGTGGATTGCAAAGAGCAGGGCGGTAACTGTGGCAACAATCAGCCGTTTACGTGATAACAGGTAAACAAAAATAAATACCAGCAGGACATTGAGCAGGTGAAAAAACAGGCTGGTGATATGAAAGGGTAATGCATCCGGTTGCACAGGTTCCCCGGCAGAGGCTGCTTTTTTCCCCGCAAACTTGTAATCGAGACTTAGCGAAAGCATCGTAAGCGGATGGTAGTTCGAAGCGGAAGCGTTGGTAAAAAAATACCCTGCGTTTTTCATCCCGGGCTCCTTTACCTGTGCATTTTCCAGCACATAAACATTATCGTCCCAGTTGGTGAACTTATTGTCAAGTGATGGCTTATACAGGAACCATGTAATAATCAGCAGCGATGCTGCAATTGCCCATGTGGCCCATCTCCTCTCCCCTTTCCTTTTACCGGTGCTGGTTTGGGGTATAACTGGTGAATTGGTCCTTCTATTTCTTTGCACACTCTTTTTCATTGCTCATTATTCTAGCTCATTGCTCATTCTGCCACATCTTACATAGCCCATTCACCTTCAGTCTCCCTCAGTTTCTGATGCAAGCTCATTCCCATCCGTGGTTTGTTAAAAACTCCTCGCGGCAGCACCTGGTTCACTGTCATTGGACCTTAGCCCCCAGTTTTCTTGCCGCATTCATATCCTCGTTTGCTTTCGCGGCCATACCAGCCTGCTGGTAGGCCATGGAGCGATCCATGTACAAAGCTGCACTCCCGGGATTCAGTCGGATTCCCTCCGTAAAATCGTTGATTGCGGCCTTGTATTCTCCCTTGCTTCTGTATGCAATTCCTCTCCACTGGTAAACCAGCGGGTTGCTGGTGATGGTCTTTAAAACCAAGGTGTAATCGCTGATGGCAAGGTCCCACTTTTGAAGCGTGCTGTACCCTACTCCCCGGTTTAAGTAAGCATCGGTATAATTCGGATCGATTGCAATGCCGCTGGAATAATCCTCAACTGCACGTTCTGTTAGTCCCATCCGATACAATACCGCCCCCCTGTTCCCGTGGGCGATTGCCATGGAGGGATTAATCGCCAGTGCCCTGTTGAAATCGGTTAGAGCTGAATCGAGAAGACCCAGGGTAAAGTATGCATTTCCACGGCCGGAAATCGCCAGGAGATAATTGGGATCGATGGTCAAAGCCCGGTTATAGTCATCAATTGCAAGACGCGGTAGGTTTTGCATCCGGTAGATGCTCCCCCTGTTGCTTAAAACTTCAAGAGAGGATGGCTGGAGCTCCAGTGCCCGGGTGAAATCAGGCAAAGCCTTGTCAAGCATTTTTTCGTTAAGATAATAAAAGCCCCTGCTGTTATACGCTGAAAAACTGTCGGGGTATTGTTCAAGAACATCTGTCCAGAGCGTTTCGTTGTTTTTCCAAACCGGGACGCGGTGAAAGGCGACAAAGGTCATCAGTCCGAAAAACAAGAGACAACCTGCATGCATATAAGCCGCCGGGAACCGCTTCTTCTCAGTGGCCCGGTTGATGAGCCATGCAACTCCAATTAACAGGCCAATATAGGAGATATAGGAATATCGCTCGGCCACAACTGCACTTCCGACCTGCATAAACTGGAGTGTGAGCATAATATTCACCAGGTAGAATAAAAAGGCAAATGCAATATACCGGGTATATTTCAATGAATAGAGCACCAGTCCCAAAACGATGAGATTGCAGACCGGCGAGATGAAAAATGGCCACGGCATGCTCATGGAGTGATGAAGCAGCGGGAAGGGGTGCAATGCCGAAAGACCTGCCGGGATAAACAATTTGAAAATATAGAAGAAAAGTCCATAGGAGGCAAACAGAAGACGCTGGATAATGTTATAGTTTACAGTACCAACCAGGGCATTCCCGATCTGGGCGTTCAGTGTGGCAATTCCGATTGCCGCTGAGACCAGGAAAAAGGGGATTTTCTCCGTAATCAGCATCATGTCGAATTTGCGCTTGTTCAGGTAATCGATTAACAGCAGTACCAGAGGGAAAACCACCGAAGAAGGCTTTGACAAACCGGCTAATGCAAACAGGAAGAAAGCAAAAATGTACCAGGACCAGTTCCGCTTGTCAAGGAATAAGATCCACGAGATCAATCCTGACAGGAAGAAAGCAGAATATAACACATCTTTTCTTTCAGATATCCAGGCCACTGATTCCACATGCATGGGATGAACGGCAAAAATGGCTGCGACAAACAATGCCTGCAGCTTGTTTTTCCCCAGAATCAGGTAGGCCAGGTAATAGGTGAGGATGATATTGAAAAGGTGAAGGATGATATTTACAAGGAAATATGAAAACGGTTCCATCCCTGAAACATGGTAATTCAAGGCCAGTGTCAGCATTGTAAGCGGATGGTAATTGTTGGCGATCGGCTTTGTAAAGATATGCGCCAGGTTGTCATGTGTAAATGCCAGGATATAAGGATTTTCCGTAACATATTCGCGATCATCCCAGGTGGTGAATTTATTATGCAGGGCCGGAGCATAGATAAAAATGGTGATCACCACAACAACAGCCAGCAATAAAAGTTCCTTGTTTTTTACCAGGAATCCCTGGTTCAGATTTTTCCCGGAAGGCTGATTGGTGTTAGACCTCTTCCGCTTGGTGACAGGTTGCTTATTTGCCATTTCTATCTTATTTAAATACCAGATCTATACCGGATTTTCAAGTTATTCCCTGATAACAGAACCATGCCACCTCAATTCTGCCGCCCATCTGCTTCAAATTCCCGGGCCGTTTCAACATCGCCGGGTGGCTTCAGACGCATTCCAGGAAACTGACAGGCCACAGGCTTTCCGGCAGTATGTTTTTTGGCGGACAGGTTGCCTTTTACCATCATGAACCTGATCCGGAAGATACAAATTTATAAGAAATTAAATTGAAAAGAAAAAATGGGACCTCAATCCCTCAGAACTTCGGGGGGAGGTTTGGATGTCCGTTCGTTGAGCCCGGAGTAGCCGGCAGGGTTTTTATATCCAGTCCTGTTGCCTCTCTTATCATTTTAACTTTTGACTGCGCCTCAGCTGATTCAGGATTTAACTTCAGGGCCATGTTGTAATTATAGGAGGCCAGTTGATAGTTTTTAAGCCTTAAATAAACGCTCCCCAGGCGACGGAACACATCCTCCTGGTCGGGTTCGAGCCTGGCGGCCTCCTGGAGACAAAAAACCGCGCTGTCCACCTTTACAGGATCGTGGTAAGTGAATCCAAGGTAATCATATACATCCCCCATCCGGCTATAGGCAGAGTAAAAATTGGGGAATATTTCAGCAGCTCTTCTCATGCTGTGCAACCCTTCGAGGATATATTGTATTTTTTTAATACTGTCTTTTGTGTTCACTCCTTCATTGATGCGGTCGCCTCCCCAATGGTATTGCAGCAGCGCACAATTCTGACCTTTATCAAGATCTGCGGTAAACAGGGTCATTGAGTCTTTCCAGGTTTTATTCCGGTTAATCGTCAGGGCTGAAAATGGAAGGAGAACCATTATTCCCAGCAAAGCGACGATAAAAACCGGCTGTTTTAAGAGATTCTCCTTTAACAGCCTGCCCCGGATATCGGTCCTGGCAATGACCAGGATTACCCAGGCCACAGCCATGCAAAAACCCACAGAGGGGTAAAAAAGCATCCTTTCAGCGAAGGTCCCCCCCCTGATCAGGATAAACCCGATGACAGGGGCAGAAAGAATGATATAGTTGCTGATAATAAACCCCGTCGTTGTTTTTTTTCTCAATTCCATAGCTCCCCATACCGAAAGTGCAATGAAAACGACCAATCCCAGCAGCGCCCAGGGGCTGGTCCATTCAACACCCGGAAGCTGGTTATATGAATAATCATGGATGAGGGGATAGGGCAGTACCAGTATCCTCAGGGCAAACAGGAACAACATGCCTGCAGAAGAAGATCTCACCAGGTCGGAAAAATAGGGGTAATTTACATTTTCAGATTCTATTGTAAGCTTAACCGATTCATAGAGTATGGCTTTCTGAATAAAGAAAAAAACAATGACCAGCAGGTAGGGTAATGCTGCCTTGGCAAGGTTTACAATGGATTTTGTCCCCGAGTAATAAAGTACGAGAGGAACCAGTGCAATCCCAGTGATGGCGCTCTCTTTCGACAGCAGGGCTAAATAAAAGGCCGCCATACCCGAAACCAGCCAGGTTCGCTTCCCGGTATCCGAATAGCGAATCGCAAAATAGAGAAGCAAAAGGATGTTAAGCAGGCTGAGTATTTCATCACGCCCCTTGATGTTTGAGACAATCTCGGTATGGATCGGGTGAGCGGCAAAAATGAGTGCCGTCAGCAACGGGAACAGCAGGTTATATCCGTTAAACACCCTGCTCATCAGCAGGAAAAGAATAAAGACGAGTAGTGCGAACAGGAGCACGTTTACCAGGTGGCTGATATGGGGCGAAAGTCCGAAGAACTGGAATTCAATGGCATAGGTAATCAGCGATAACGGCCTGTAATAGCCAAGTGCGCGACCCGTCGAATACCAGAAATCCAGGGTCATCAGTTTGGGAATTCCCCTGAAACCCTGTTGAACATATTTATGGTCGGTAATGGCTGCCGAATCATCCAGCGCATAATCGTTTGAAATGGAATTAAAGTAGATACAGAAAGCAAACAGGGCGACAACAATTCCGGCATAATAATTTACCGGGAAGGTTTCCCTGGCAGGCAGTGAGGGTTTAGCTGTTTTCCCCCCCTGTGATTTAAGCTTTTTCTGTGTCTTAACCATAGATAATTTCTGTTTAAATTTGAACGATGCTTCCTGCTTAACCTGAAAACAAAATACGTGAAAAAACAGGTTAATGCCAAATTTTACTTTTCATAGTATCCTTTATTACCTGTTCAATAAATGAGGTGCAGGAGAAACCGGCCAATCCGTAATGAAGCCGGGTCCAATGATGTCATCTTCTGCTTCCTGCAAGATCTTCGGTTTTCCCCCCGTATTTCACATACTGAGAGGCAAAATA
>JBAXFZ010000086.1:0-11783 GCA_037139685.1 Bacteroidota bacterium | reverse complement strand
CCCTCCTACTATACTTACTGGGACCAGGGCGTGCACTTCTTCCTCCCCTGGACCAACAATCAATCGGTCAGTTTGTCCAATACCTTTAAATCGGGCGAAATCAGCACGGGGATATCAGGTACTGAAACAAATCTGCTGCCGGCTGCCGGTTTTACCTTTCACAAACAGCCGAAGTCTATCGACCAGCCCTGCAAATAGCAACATCCAAAATCCCCGGCAGTAATTCGTAACTCCGAAAGCAGTTTTTTAATACATTTGCGGTCTTGTTGGTCCTACACCGGCACCAATACAAATTATCATGCAGATGAAAACAAAACTGATCCTACTTCTTTATATGGTGGCTACAGGCGGTTTCCTCTTTGCCCAGATCCCAAACAACGGCTTTGAAACCTGGACCACCACGGCCGGCTACCTCAACCCGGACGGGTGGGGAACCATGAACCCGATGACCCAGGCTTCCGGGATTTACACATGCCAGCGGGGAACCCCCGGGAACCCCGGCAGTTATTATATCAAGCTGATCTCTAAAAACTTCCCGGGATCGGGTGTCCTGCCCGGTATAGCAGTGAGCGGGAAACTGATTACCACCACCACCCAGTCTTCTTCAGGGTTTCCCTACACAAACCGCCCTGACTCACTTACCGGGAACTGGCAATATATGGCTTACCTTTCCGACCAGGGACTGGTTGCTGTTTTCCTCACCAGGTGGAACGAATCCCTCGTAAAACGGGATACCGTTGCCCAGGTGGTCTATTTGCTTCCGGGAATGGTTATGAGCTGGCACCGTTTTTCGATTCCAATCACCTACAACAGTGCCTCAATCCCCGATTCAGCCATGATCGTCCTCTCTGCAAGCGGGGCCAATCCTGTTGAAGGCAGCTTCCTCTATATTGATGACCTGCTGTTCAAAGGGGGTAACGCAGGGATTGAAGAGATGTCAAAACAGGAAGGAATCAGGGTTTTCCCTGATCCTGCCACCGGAAACCTTATAAATATTGACATTAAAAGCCCTGGGGCAACGGCTTCCATCACCGAAATCATCGATACAAAGGGAAACACACTATTGAGGAGTGATGTGAACCGCTTGCATTTACCCTTTACGGTTGATATATCCGCCTTACCGGCCGGGGAATATTTTGTCCGAGTACATTCAACCGCCGGCATGCTTGTCAGCCGGTTTGCCAGGAAATAACAGGTTTTCAGCACCAGCCGGGGTCAAAGCTGCCGGTACGAAACGAAGCACATATATGAATCCAGATTCCCATCCATACTCTAATTCTGTAAATTTATGAAGACCAGGACAATGATGCTCATCACGGGTTTGCTTTTTTTCAGCATGACATCAATTTTTGCCAGTGAAGTGAAAACTGAAAAAATCAAAGTATATGGCAATTGCGGGATGTGCAAGACACGCATCGAGAAGGCGGCAAATGCCGTAAAGGGTGTTACCAAAGCCATTTGGGATGATACCGAAGCCATTCTGACCGTGACGTTTGACGACGCCAAAACCACTACGCTTAAGATTGAAGAGGCTGTGGCGAAGGTTGGTCATGATACCGAACATATGAAAGCCAGTGACAAAACATACAACGGGCTGCCGGGCTGTTGCAAGTACGATCGTCCCGCCAAAAAATGATCCCGGGAATTCCCGGTAACTTCTTTGATGGAACAATGCCTTCAGGTGTTATTTCGGGGTGGAATATTCATGAACAGGTAAAATCCGTGTAGTGTCAGCCATGAAGCTAACTGCAGAATTTACTGAAAAATCGATTGTTGCTGCACATCTTTTTTCCGACGTCCTCCCCTGTCTTACGGAGTCAGAATTCGATGAGTTATTTCCCTTTCTCATGGAGGAGGAATTCAGGATTTTCAGCGGCTGCACCGAAAACCTGATCACTGCGCTTCACAGCCTGGAAATTTCCGATATTGGGAAAGCAAGGATGGCGATGGGCCATAATGGACTTTATTATCCCTTTTCCAGCGATATTACTGCCCTGAGGTATGAGATCAAGAGCCTCATGTCGGGATTCATCATCACACGATCGCTTGCCTCCCCGCGCGAAATCAAGGATCTACAAGCCGGATGGGCAAAGTATGACAAGGAGAAGGATGAAGATTCGTACGGATATCACCATTATTTGTTATACAGTGCATTTAAAAGAGTGAACACCCATGAGGAACTTGTTGCATTCAACAGCTATTTCCGCCAGTATCTTGGGAGAATGGTTTTAAACCTGTCGGCCATTATGATCAGGAGGATGAATTACACAATCGACAGCCTCAGGAACGAAAAACAACTTGAGGATAGTTGCCGCGATATAGCTTCCCAACTGGAAAATTTCAGCAATGAGATCGGGAAACTAGAAGGAATTTTCCTGTAAAACGCCTGAGAACAGGTGTTCGGAATTAAAATTCTCCCAGAGGCCAAATTGCACCTCCTCCCGCTCCATAAATTTCCCAACTGCATTCAGCATCTCCTCATCCGGCTCATAGTGGGTCGAAACCATGTCGACGCCGGTCAGACGCGGTAACCTGAACAATTCAGGAGAGAGATAGGCCAGACTGGCTCCCCATAACCCGAAAAATCCAAGGTTCACCAGGTTTCTTATCTCATCAGGGATAACCCGGATATCCGTACAATATTCAAACCGCAAATGTTCGAGGTTGACGAGGTTAAAGAGTGAAGCCGGAATCCCCGTAAGTTTTTCATTCCGAAAGTTCAGGCTTGTCAGTGTACCGGTATTCAGGATAAAATCCGGTATCTCGGTGATACCGGTATCTATAAGCGAAATCCCTTCGAGAACAGGAGCCGGGTTGATGTTTTCAGTCATTCTCCTGAAACATTTTATTGCTCCTTCGCCCGAGAGTTGTATATATTTCAGTTTCGGGGCATTCAGGGTTATTCCCTGTAAAAAGTGATAAATATTCGCTGAGCGCACTGTAATTGAAATTAGTTGCAGGTTAGGGGCATTCAGTTCCCTGCCTGAAAAAAATGAAGAATCGGCCGAATGTCCTGCATCAATCCAGATTCCCTCCAGTTCGGTGTATATCCGGTCTGTAAATGAATAGCTTATATTCTCTGTTTCTTCAGGGATTTCGATCCACCAAAACTCCTCGTTCTGCAATTCTATTGTCCTCATATTTTCTCTTTTATCCTTCGTTGCCTGGTTTTAAGAATGAACTGTCATGAATTGTAACAACAGCTCCTGCAATTCCTCCTTGAACAATGGCAGGCCCGAAAGGCTGCCTGTAAAACCACATTCCGTCAATCTTGCATTATCCGGATTGCATGACAAGGCATAAACGGGCAGGTGTCCAAAGTAATTTCCTCCCATTGCCCGGATGGCACGCGTTGTCTCATACCCGTCGAGTTCGGGCATCATCAGCCCCATAAGTACGAGATCATAAATGTCGGTTGACACCATTTCCAGGGCATCCCTGCCATTCGCCGTCACATCGGCCAGAACATCCCACTGAAGAAGCAAATGGGAGATAAGCCGCTGATCGATCAGGTTAGCATTTACAACAAGCACATGCAGTCCCTTAAAGCTTTTCTTTTCGTAACTGTCCATATCGGGTGGATTTTGGAAAAAGAATACAATAACCATTCCAAAAATCAAATTCGCAACCAACAGACTGAATATGTATCACTTATACTTTGTACCGCGGAGGGATTATTCCCAAAAACGGAATAACCATTCCGATATTGGAAATGTATGTTGACTTTCACCTTTTAAGGAATTCGGTTTGCCGGGCATTATCTCTTCCGGCTTCCAGGTTTCACCTCTTGAGGCAATTGATTTCCAGGTATATTTGGATTTGAATAACATTTTTTTAGTCAAACTAAAAATAATAGTTGACAAACTAAGTTTTATAGTTATATTTGTATAAAATACCGGGATGAAAAGGATAACCGCACGGGAAGAGGATATAATGAATTTTTTCTGGGAAAAGGGAGATCTTTTCGTGAAAGAGATTGTGGGATTCTACCAGGATCCGAAACCACATTACAACACGATTTCAACAATGGTCAGAACGCTGGAGGAGAAAGGTTACCTTGGTTTTCATCCGTTTGGCAACACCTACCGCTATTATCCGGTCATCTCCAGGGAGGAGTATAACAACAAGACCCTGAAAAACATGGTTAAAAAATATTTCGGAAATTCCTTCAGGCAGGTTGTTTCGACGCTTATAGAGGAGGAGGATTTATCATTGGAAGAACTCAGGGAGCTGATTGCGGAGATTGAAAAAAAACGCGAAAATCATAAATAATGGAACCCTTCATTCTTTTTACATTTAAATCATCGGTTTGTCTTTCTGCAGGATACCTCTTATATTTCCTGTTGTTCAGGAACGAGACGCTTTTCAGGGTCAGGCGCTTTATCCTGCTGGCCGTTGTCTTCCTGTCACTGGTTATCCCGCTTGTAAAACTGCAGGTTGATCCTGCCGGTGTAAGTTTGCCGGTTCAAAGGCTTGAAGCCGCCTTCGAAACACCGGCGCCTGTCATTGCCTCTGCAACCCGTCCGTTCCCAACGGCGGGCATTCAGCCCATGAGCAACCGGCCAGGCATAATAACAATACTGTATCTTGCCGGGGCAGTGCTGCAGTTGTTGCTTATCAGTTTCTCGCTGCTTAGGGTTATCCTCCTCCTTTGGAATTCAAAGAGATTATCCTACCGGGGATACCGGCTTGTGTTGGTTTCTTCGGATTTGGTCCCGTTTTGTTTCGGCAGGCGTATTTTCCTCTCCGAAAATGATTTCAGGGACCATAGCCGGGAGGTGATCCTTCATGAACAGGCACACCTGGACCAGATGCACAGCCTCGACCTGTTCATTGCAGGTCTGTACGTGGTCATGACCTGGTACAATCCCATCTCGTGGCTGATGAGGCGTGAACTGAAACAAAACCACGAATTTGAAGCCGACCGTAAGGTGCTGAGCAAGGGTGTCGATGAGTCGGACTACCAGTTGCTGCTGGTAAGAAGGGTTGCAGGCGAAACCCGTTTTCAATTGGCCAGTCAGTTCAATTACAGTAATATTAAAACCCGTATAGCCATGATGAACAAAACAAAATCAAACCCGGCGGCAACCTGAAGGTCCTCTTCTTCATCCCGCTGCTTGCACTTATGGTGCAGGTTTTCGCACAGAAAGATGTCAAACATATATCCTCCATGCAAAACAGTCCGGGGGGGGGCCGGTACCTGGAACTGGCCCCCGATCAACTGAAAATTCTTGGTTTTGAACTTTCACCTGACGGCCTTTTCTACAAGAACATCCGCCACGGCCTGCCGGGAAAGGGAATTATGTGCCTCTATTTTACCGGGAAAACCTACAGTTCAAGCATAATGCTGCATGAAGGGGAGGAGATCAGCGGCCACTCTGCACCGGAACGGTTCCTTAAAAAGGAAAAATTAACAAGCTTTGACTTTTACCCCGTGGTGGTTGCAAATTACAGCGGATCGCATACTCTTGACATGCTTGCCGCAGAAAAGGATCCGAAGATGAAGCTTTTGCCCGTCCAGGTCAATATGGCAACCCTCAAGCTTGGCAGCAGATCCGATACCCTTGTCTTCTGGTTCAAGCCGACAGCGTCGTTATCCGAAGCGCTATATCCCGTTGCCAAAATTGACGGATATTTGCAGGTTTGCCCTCCCGATCCCCACAGGTCAAAGTAAAAAGCAAAGGAGGTCAAAGGGAAAATCTTATCTTTGATGGGTAAACCTTCCGGTTTCAATTGAATGCCGGCAGATAATGTTACTCCAAACAGTTAACTACCCATGAAAAGGATTTTCGTATTGTTTTTATTTATTTCACTGGCAAGGGCAGCGGATGCCGGCAACGGGAACAACGAGGGTATTCAGCCGAAATTGATTGTGGGGATCGTTGTCGACCAGATGCGGTACGATTACCTCTACCGGTATTACAACCAATATTCAGACAGGGGATTCAGGAGGCTGATCCGCGAAGGAATGAATTTCACCTTTGCTCATTATAACTATATCCCGACCTATACCGGGCCGGGCCATGCCAGTATATACACCGGATCGACCCCCTACTACCACGGGATCATCTCAAACGACTGGTACGACAGAAAATCAAAGAAGACGATCTATTGCACCAGGGACACAACTGTTCGTACTGTCGGAGCAGGCAATGCATCGGGGCAGATGTCTCCTGAAAACCTGTTATCGACAACCATAACCGATCAGCTCCGGATGTCCGACAACGGATTGTCGAGGGTTTTTGCCGTTTCGCTCAAAGACCGGGCAGCCATATTGCCGGGTGGGCACCTGGCCAATGCAGCCTACTGGTATGATGCAAAAAGCGGCAATTTCATCACCTCATCCTTTTATCTCAATGAACTGCCGGCCTGGGCAACCCGTTTTAATGAAAGGAAACTGGCCATAAAACTGATGAGTAATTCATGGGAGCTGGAAAGCGGGATCAACTACGAAGCTTCCTTTCCCGATAACGGCCCGGGGGAGGAGGATATCTTCAGGGAGGGTAAAACGACCTTTCCTCATATTTTCAGCAATTTATCGGATACCATGAAGCGCGAGCAGATCAAGGCCACCCCCTTCGGCAACATCCTGCTTGCCGGTTTTATCTCGGAACTGCTTAAAAATGAAAAACCCGGCCAGGGCAAATATTGCGACTTCCTGGCCATCTCCTTTTCTTCAACCGATTATGTGGGCCATGCCTACGGGCCAAACAGCATGGAGGTCATGGATACCTACCTCAAGCTCGACCGGCAGATTGCCCGCATTCTCGACACCCTCGACCAATGCCTGGGCAAAGGGAATTACCTGTTGTTCCTTACTGCCGATCATGCCGTTAAACCCAACAGCGCCCTCCTTGAGGCTGGCAGAATCCATGCGGGCCACGAGCGTAACAGGAGCATCAGGGAACAGCTTGTTGAATTTGCCGGGAACCGGTTCGGGAATCCACGCATCATCGAAGCCGTACAGGACAACCAGGTTTACCTCAATCACCCGCTTCTCGACTCCCTAAAACTAACCATCACTGAAGTTAGCGCAATACTGACCGGCTTTATGAGGACAGCCTTCCCCTATATGGGAATAATCCAGACAAGGGATGAGCTGATTGCCAAAACGCCTGTGCGGTCGATGAATGCCTTTATCCTGAACGGGTTTAACATCAGGCGATCGGGCGACCTGCTGTTTGAAATGAATCAGAATTACCTGGTCTCAGGTCCGGGCGACAAGGGAACCACCCATGAATCCTCCTATGATTATGACACACACATCCCCCTTCTTTTTTTCGGATGGCATATCCGGCCAGGGGAATCAAACCAGGAGGTTTATGTTGAAGACATCGCCCCGACCCTGGCCAACCTGGTCCATATACAGGAACCCGATGCAACAATCGGAATCCCCATTGTACAGTTTCATTAATATAACCGGACAAGAACCCGATACCCGTTTTAAATGTTAACGGGTGGTTAATAATCAACAACTTAACCTATAGACCATGCCAGACACAGTTAACTCCGGTGATCCCAGGATCATCTCCTTCAATACCCTGAGAAAAGCCATCGGCTGGCTCGGCATTCTATTACCTGCCGCGATGCTGGCAGGCAATTTCCTGTTCGGCAAATGCTGTTGCATCCAGGATTCAAACAGCCACTACTACTACACAGTTACGGGCAGCCTTTTTGTGGGGATATTGTGCGCTGTTGCCCTGTTTTTAATTTCATACAAGGGCTATCCGGGCGATAAAACGGATAACATTCTAACCAACTTTGCCGGAATATGTGCAATCGGGATTGCTGTTTTCCCGACAAATGACAACAGTTCTGGCAGTTGTGCCATCTTTCACCTGCCCGACTGCGCGGCAAGAAGCATTACCCATTATGGCTGTGCCGGTCTCTTTTTCCTGACCCTGGCTGTTATCTCTTTTTTCCTGTTTACAAAGGGCAAAGGTGTGCCGACCGACAGGAAAATAATCAGGAACAGGGTTTACAGAACCTGCGGAATATTGATTGCCGTGTTCATGGTGTTAATTGTCGTTTCCGGCATTTGCGAAAAACACTGGCCCCAGGTCGGGAGATTAAAAGCCACATTCTGGCTTGAATGGCTGGCACTGGTTGCCTTCGGGACATCATGGCTTATCAAGGGAGAGCTGATACTTAAGGACAAGCCCGGGATGACCTCGGCCGGTCAGCCTTCAGCCTGAGATTTCGCAGGGTTGTTTCCTTTTTGCTGCAGGTAAATCCTGGCCTCTGCCGGTGTTCCAAGAAGGATGGCAAACCATCTTGTACTTTCATTTTGTTCCAGGATGATTTTGATAGTCATGGTCAGCGGCACGGAGAGGAACATCCCCACGGTTCCCAGGATGAAGCCCCAGAAGAGCAGCGAAAGAAATACAACCAGGGTTGAGAGCCCCATCCCCCTCCCCATGATCTTCGGCTCCACAAAGTTCCCGAGAAGGTTGTTCACCAGCATAAATGCTCCGAGTGTCCAGAAAGCCCCGCCAACCCCGGTTTGCACCAATGCAAAAAGAAATGCGGGCACAACGGCGATGATCGAACCAATATTCGGGATATAGTTCATGAGCGCCGCGATCAGGGCCCAAAGCAGGGGATATTCAACGCCGATCACCAGGAGCGCCAGGTAGATACAGATGCCGGTAAGAAGACAGATAAAGGTCTTGATCGCCAGGTAATGACGGATGTTTTTCGTGATGGTGGTTATGTAGTCGAACGATCTCTCCGACCCTGCCATGACGGCTTTTACTTTAACGGTAAAACTCCCAGATTCCATCAGGGTGAACAGGACGACAAGGAAGATCAGGAATGTATTTCCCATCATATTCAACAGTTCATTCACGGCACCTGCCGTGATTTCAAGAATCCTGGCCGGCTGTATGAAACCTGTCACCTGGTCGGCCCGTATGCTGAAACCTTTCGAGTTCAGAAAAACAATAAATGATTTCAGGATCGTGGTCAGGGCCGTTTCATACCTGGATACATTCCCGGTGAAAGACGACAGCGATCCACCGATCAGGAAAGCGAAGCCCGAAAAAAGGCCGGCCACCCCAAGTAACACCATGACCACAGCAATCGCATTGGGTATTTTTTTTTTCTCCAGCCAGGTTATGGGTTGTTCGCAGATGACACTAATAAAAAAGGCCAGCAACAAGGGGGTGATGAGCGATTTTGCATAAATCACGCCTGCAATGACGATAATAAACCCGGCAACCCCGATAACCGGGGAGCCATAAGGTGATCCGATGTTCTTGCTTTTCATTTCAGACTGTTTTCTGGGAATGTATTCGATCATATTTCCCCCCACCACAAGGTTCATTATTTTTTTCAATTAACCCGCCATTTTTAAGAATAGGATATTCCTGCAGATCCAGGCAATTTCGTTGAGTGCCAAACGACCTGCACTATAGCCGGCAATGGTTCCGGTATGAACACACCCGGGAGGAACAGGACCGACAAAAATATTAAGATGGTTGAAAAAAAAGGCTTTTTTACCCTATATTTGTAATAATAAAACCGGTCCATATGAAACACATTTTCATTTTCCTGTTAATCATCATTCAGTTAAATGTATTCGGACAGATGGGATGGTTACAAAAGGACTCGCTCCCGTCCGATGGCCGGTACTGCCTTGGTTCGCTTGTGATCGGCAATACCGCCTATGCAGGGCTGGGGTCGGTCAATGCAGAATTACGGACCTATTCGCCCGCGTTGTATAAATTCAGCACGGAGACCGGTTCATGGTCCAGAACAGCAGATTTCCCCGGAGGGGGGCGTTACGGGTCAACGGCCTTTACATTGAACGGCAAGGGATATATCTGCCTGGGAGTCGATACCAGCCACATGTGGCAGAAGGATGTATGGGAGTTTGACCCTGTTGCTGAAACCTGGACGAAAAAATCTGATTTCCCCGGCGTAAACCGGTACAGTGCATGTTGTTTCGTTATTGGCAACAAGGCCTATGTGGCAGGCGGATCATATAACGCGGGGTACGATTACCTGCGCGACCTGTGGTGTTACGACCCGTCGGATGATTCCTGGGTACAAAAGGCGAGTCTGCCGGTTGAACACAAATCGTGTGCAGTAGCCTTCAGCATCAACGGCAAGGGATATGTAGTGGGAGGCGCATCCTATACCTATGGCCCGGAAAAGGATTTTTACCAGTATGATCCTGTTTCGGACACCTGGACCCAACTGCAGGACTTCCCCTGTGAAAGGAAAGGAGCGCTGGGATTTGTGCTGGGTGATACAGCTTATGTTGGCACGGGAAGCGACCTTACAGGAACCTATAATACATTCTGGACTTTCACCCCGTCGGAGACTCAATGGAAAGCCATGGCGGTTCCCCCTGCCGGATTCAGCAGGCGCGTGGCCGGCACCGCTTTCTCTGTCGGGAATACCGGCTATATCCTGGCTGGCCGCTCCGACCCCTATGGTCCCTTTTATAACACCGGGGAAATGCTGAATGACATGTGGGCCTATACTCCCTGCCAGCTGCCTGTCGCACGCTACAACTTTCACATTGACAGGTTTGCCGTGAGTTTTTCGGATTCATCTTCCGGAGCCAGCGGCTATCACTGGAATTTCGGCGACGGCACTTTTTCGAACGAAAAAAATCCTGTCCATACCTTTACTACAGGGGTGTTCAATGTTTGCCACAGCGTATCAAACGGATGCGGGCAGGATTCCGTCTGCAAAACTGTAGAAGTTACCTGCCCCTCCCCTATCGCCCGGTTTTTCAGCACCTACGGCTATCCGGAAGCGCAGTTCACCGATTCATCCATCACCGGCTTCCTGATCTCCAGACTATGGGATTTCGGCGACAGCACCACCTCGGCAGAGGCCAACCCCGTGCACACATATGCCATTCCCGGGATTTACCATGTATGCCTCACTGTTACCGATTCCTGCGGGGCCAATACTGCCTGTGAAAACATTTACATGCTCATCCCCTTAACCCTGAGCATCACCATTACCCCCGAGGCAACAAATGACCTGCTAGCCCATTTCAGTGACCTTACGAATGGAACGACATACTGGAAATGGAAATTCGGCGACGGTGATTCATCAGAAGCACGCAACCCGTCACATCTCTTCAAGGAATATGGTACTTACCATGTTTGCCTGACTGCCGGAAACAGCCAGTACCTGGGGACAAAATGCGACACCCTGCTCATGGCGGTCAACCCGTCACTTCACGTGGCCGAACCTGTGCTGGTCTATCCTAACCCTTCGGGAGGCAAGGTTTTCATACGGTTTTTCAGAAGCTGTGCTTCGACTGAAATAAAAGTTAATGACCGGCAGGGCAGGCAAATTTTCAGCCGGCACCTGGTTGCAAACGACCTTGTGACTCCGGCACAAATTGATTTGCCGGGGCTTTCACGCGGGGTATACTTTGTTCAGGTGAGTTGTGACGATTACAAAAAAGTGTGGAAAATCGTCATTCTCTAACCAGCGCAACAATGCCATTTTACCTTTTTAAACAAATTAAAGATTTGTATTTCAAAATCTTCAAGTTAATCATTTAATCAATAAAATTATGCCGACACCCTTAAGCCAACATTTTTCGTTAGAGGAATTGATATTCAGCCAGGATGCTGCACGCCAGGGGATTGACAACACCCCCTCCGATGCAATTCGCCAGAATCTCGCGCGGATTGCAGACATACTGGAGGAGGTACGCACCCTGCTGGGCGATCAGCCTATGCATGTCAGCAGCGGGTACCGCTGCCCGGAGCTTAACACCTTCGTTCACGGTTCGAAGACCAGTGCACATA
>JBAXFZ010000085.1:0-11812 GCA_037139685.1 Bacteroidota bacterium | reverse complement strand
CCCGACCGTGGTACCGGCTACAATTATTACAGTGGTACTGCATGGAATGCAGCCCCGGCACAAAGGATTGAAACATCCCGCTGCGGCTGGCCCAGCATCAACCCATGGATGGGCAACGGCGAGATTGTCTTTGGACATAATTCCTCTGCATCCCTTCTTAAGAACACCAGGTCAACAAAAGGAACCGGTGCATGGACCCAGCAGAGTCTTGCCGGCCCAACAGGAGCTGTCGATATCAGCTGGCCGCGTGTAATGACCTCCGGGGCCAGTCACAATTCAGTGCATGTTATTTGCCTTACTTACAGTGCATACCAGGGGCTCAACCTTGCCCTGCTTTACTGGCGCTCGCTCGACGGCGGAGTTACCTGGGATAAAAGGAATGTGATCCTGCCCGGAATGACCTCAACCGATTGTCTCGGCTTTGCCGGCGATGAGTATGCCTGGGCCTCCCCGAAGGGCGATACCATTGCTTTTGCCGTTGCCGGGCAATGGGTCGATGGCTTTGTGATGAAATCGGTTGATAATGGAACTACCTGGACAAAAACAGTATTCTACAACAACCCGTTCAAACTCACACCACTCACTACGATCGTGCCGCGGTTTGCCTGTCTCGATGGCTCTGTTGCCGTTGAACTTGACCATGCAGGCAAAGCCCATGTTGCAGTTGGCAGAATGTACTCCAATGGCGACGGATCCGGCCATTTTTATTATCCCGGCACCGACGGGCTTGTCTACTGGAATGAAAACATGGCAGTTCTCGATACCAACAGGCTGACCAACCTTGATAGCCTTGATGCTCACGGACAACTTATCGGTTATGTTGCCGAAAACACAGCAGGTGATTCAATCGTAGGGTTTCCCAAATATGGCGTTGGCCTGTCAAGCTTTCCCCAGATCAGTATCGACAACAACAGCAATATCTCGGTAATATGGGCAGGGCTGACTGTTGGAAATCCATCCCCCGATAATCTGAATTACCGCCATATCTGGGTCCGCGGATTAAGTGCAGGCAGCTCTTCATGGGGTTACATGATCGACCTGAACAGCAGTTTCCTGTCGATCTTCAAGGAATATACCTATCCCTCCATGGCTAAAAAGATCACCAACAACAATCTGAAATTCATCTACCAGACGGCCGATGTCCCGGGTTCAGCGGTAAAGGATGCAACCGTCGCATACCATACCAACAACATCGAATACAGGAATGACGCTACATGGGTTGGTCTCGATAACCAGCATCCCCTTGAAAACAGTATCTCCCAGAACTTTCCGAACCCGGCCGGAGCAAGTACCTATATCAGGATATCCCTTGCCCGTTCAGGAGAGGTGAAGATGAAAATTTCAGATATAACCGGTTATACCGTCATGGAGCTCAACAAAGGTCTCATTAATTCTGGCAATCACGATATCATGATCAATACCAGTCAGCTGAAATCGGGGATCTATTTCTATACCGTGTCGATCGGTTCCGAAAAGATTACCAAGAAGATGATCGTTCAGTAATGCTGGAATTCTCTGTAATCGTGTAATAAATACAAAATCAATGTGTTGATAAAACCCTGCGGGAAACCGTGGGGTTTTTTTTATCTTTGCAAAAAATATCTGGACAAAACGATGCTCTGGGCGGAAATAAAATATCTTGTCGGAAAAGAGATCAGGCTCGAGTTAAAGCAGAAATATGTGCTTAACGGGATCCTGCTTTACCTTGTTTCGACGATCTATGTAACCTACCTCGCCTTTGAAAATACAATCTCCGGCGAAACCTGGAATTCGCTTTTCTGGATCATCCTTCTCTTTGTCGCCGTAAACGGGATATCGAAGAGCTTTGTACAGGAAAGCCCGGCACGTCATCTCTATTATTATACTATTGCAAGTCCCGAGGCTGTCGTTCTTTCAAAAATATTGTACAACCTTTTGCTGATGGCCGTTCTTTCCGTGCTTTCGTTCGGCTTTTTTCTGTTGCTGATGGGAAACCAGGTGATAAACATACCTTTATTCCTGATGACACTGGTATTCGGAAGCCTGGGGCTGTCATCGGTGCTTACCATGGTGGCCGCAATTGCCTCCCGTGCCAGCCATAATTTCTCACTGATGGCCATACTCAGCTTCCCCATCGTTCTGCCCCTTCTCGCTGTCCTGATGAAAGTTTCGCATGCGGCACTGACAAGCATGGACTGGTCGGGACTGGCTCCGCTTCTTGTTATACTCCTGACAGTCAATGGCGTGGTGATCGCCCTGGCCTACCTGTTATTTCCGTACCTTTGGAGGGACTGAAAAAAAATGAATATTTGAAAATCGTTCATTATCTAAGTTAATCATTAATTGGGCACTGCCTTGTATCCATTGTCTGCATTGTTTGCATTGTTTAAAAATTTCATTATGCTAAAAAAGGATTGGTGGAAATATTTATCGGGGATTTTACTGTTGTATGCCATTATTGCCGGCTTCAACGTGGATATTGTTGAGAACAGCATAAACCAGCAAACCATGCGGAACCTGTTCTTCCACGTGGGAATGTGGTTTGGCATGTTTTCGATGCTGATTACAGGATTTATTTACAGCCTCAGGTACCTGCGGAAATTTGACGAGTTGCAGGATCTTGTTGCCGTTGAGGCGGTGAATGTAGCTCTGATGTTCGGGTTCCTGGGGATATTCACCGGTATGATCTGGGCCAACTATACATGGGGCTCCCCATGGACCAAAGATCCCAAGCTGAATGGCGCCGCGGTTGGACTTTTTATCTACCTGGCCTACATGATCCTTAGGGGCTCGATAGATGACGTACATAAACGCGCCAAAGTGAGCGCCGTATACAACATCTTCGCCTTCTTTCTCTGGATTGTTTTTGTCCTTGTACTACCAAGGATTTCAGGAGAGAGCATCCATCCCGGAAAAGATTCTCCTCCCGTACTCCCGATGAATCTCGATATGCCCATGAGGTTGGTGTTCTACCCGGCCATGGGGGGATGGATCCTGCTCGGATTCTGGATCATGAATATACGGATCAGGATAAGAAAATTAAAATTGAAAATTGAAAACTGAAAATTAAAAATTCTATTTACCCTTTGCATTTTGTATTTTGCATTTTGCATTTTGCATTTTAACTTTTGCATTTAAACATATGGAATCATACGGAAAAATATTTGTAGTCGTGGCTGTTCTGGCCGTAATCCTCATAGGGATTTTCGTGTATCTGTTTTCCATCGACCGCAAGGTCAGGAAACTGGAAGAAGAGATGGAAGAGAAATTAACTAATAAAGTAAAATGAAGACCATTCATATCATTATAATTCTGGTGCTTGTGGTTGCCGTTGCCGTTGTGATCACCACCATGACCGATTCAAGTACCTATTCCGACTTTGGCGAAGCGTCGCGCAAGCCCGATAAGGAGTTGCATATCATCGGCAAACTGAACCGTTCCAAACCGATTGAATACGATGCCCGGATAAATGCAAACCGTTTTTCCTTTTACATGGTTGATGAAAAGGGGATCGAGAAAAAGGTGGTCTATAACAATGCCAAGCCCCAGGATTTTGAGAAATCCGAGAAAGTTGTCATTATCGGTTCAATGAAGGGAGACGAATTCCTCGCCAAGAGCCTGCTGCTTAAATGTCCCTCAAAGTACAATGACAAGAAACCGTCAAAGTTCGGGAACAAGAAATTCGGCTGATCTTTATCTTATAATCCGTAATTAATGGCCTTTAAGTCCCTTTCACATTTTGTTCAGACACTGGAGGAGGAGCAGGAACTGTCGCGGATAACCGCATTCGTTTCACCAAACCTTGAAATTGCCGACGTTGCCGACCGGATGGTGAAAAACGGGGGCAAGGCCCTGTTGTTTGAAAACAACGGAACCGAATTCCCCTTACTTATCAACTCCTATGCCTCCGACCACCGCCTCTGCCTGGCACTCGGGGTTGAGAAGCTGGATGATATAGAGGACGACCTTGCCAGGCTGATGAAGGAATTCGTTGGGCCCAGGGCCACTTTCCTCGAGAAACTCAGGATATTGCCATCCCTGCAGGAGGTGGCCTCATGGATGCCAAAAACGGTGCGCGGAAGGGGAGCCTGCCAGGAGGTGATCATGGCGAAGCCCGATCTGTCAAAACTTCCGGTACCTACATGCTGGCCAGCCGATGGCGGCCCCTTTATTACCCTGCCCGGGGTGCATACGAAAGATCCCGTTACCGGGATCCGCAACCTGGGAATGTACCGCATGCAGGTGTTCTCACCCGATATGACCGGGATGCACTGGCACCTGCACAAGGGTTCGGCAAAACATTACCAGCTGTACAAAGAACTTGGCCGCCGTATGCCGGTATCAGTAACCCTGGGCGGTGACCCGGCATATACCTATGCTGCAACTGCCCCTTTGCCTGAAAACCTCGACGAGTACCTGCTTGCCGGTTTCCTGCGTAAAAAGAGAGTCGAAATGGTGCGCTGTCTTACCAATGAACTGGAGGTCCCATGCGATGTGGATTTTGTGATCGAAGGCTATGTTGACCCGGCAGAGGAGCTTATCCTGGAAGGCCCCTTTGGCGACCATACCGGCTATTATTCCCTTGCCGGATATTTCCCGAGATTTCATGTGACATGCATCACCCATCGCAAAAATGCCATCTACCCTGCCACAATCGTGGGAATCCCGCCACAGGAGGACGGGTGGATCGGCAAAGCCACGGAGCGTATTTTCCTGATGCCTATAAAAATGACCGTGGCCCCTGAAGTTACCGGCATGCATATGCCTGTTGAAGGCGTTTTTCATAACATAACCCTTGTAAGCATTAATAAACACTATCCCGGCCAGGCCATCAAGGTTATGAACTCATTGTGGGGCGCCGGGCAGATGATGTTCAACAAGATCATGGCAGTGGTCGATTCAGGAGTTTCACTGACCGGTTACCTTGAGTTTGCAAGGGTGGTCTCCGGGCGGGTCGATCCGCTGAACGATATCCATTTTATGCGCGGGCCGGTCGATATCCTCGACCATTCCAGTTCACGCTATGCCTATGGCAGTAAAATAGGGATTGATGCCACCTTGAAAGTGGGAGAGGAGCAGAACCCCTCTTCAGCTATCAGCATGCCAGCGGCCACGGTTCAGGTCGGCCCGCTCCTTGCCCGGTTCCAGGAGGTCCGCGCGGTCAATGAAAAACTCCTTGAATCAGGAATTTCACTGGTGATAGTGGCTTTAAAGAAATCGAAGCAACAGCATGTGCGCTACCTGGCCGAAGACCTGCTTGGGCGGGATTATGTGAAAAATGTAAAGTTTATCCTTTTTGTCGATGATGTGCTGGATATCAATTCCCTGTCACAGGTAACCTGGATTGCCGCCAATAACATCGACCCCATGCGTGATTGCTTTTTTGTATCCATGCCTGCAGGCGGGAGTTACAACACCCTGTGTATCGACGGAACACGGAAAAGCCTTGAATTTGATGACTTTCATCGTGACTGGCCGAATGTGATTGTTATGGACGACCGTACAATCGCCACTGTCGATGCAAAATGGGAGAGCCTTGGCCTCGGAACATTCATTCCCTCACCTTCACTCGTTTTCAAATCGTTGGTTACCAGTCAGGGAGCTGTTTCAGGTGAGGATTTTTAGGAATTTATTACAATTTAATTTGTATTTTTGCCTGTTAATCTCCGCAACATGAAACAAAAATTACCCCTGTTTATATTTTTCTTTTTTCTGACCCTCCTTCCAATTATAACCGTGGCGCAGCTTTCGGTAATCAGGGGGAAGGTTACCGATGAGAAAACCGCTGATCCGTTACCTTACGTAAACATAGGAGTGAAGGGAGAGGCCACAGGCACTTTTTCCGACAGCAACGGCTCATACCGGCTCGAATTGCCCAGGGGGGAATATGATCTTTTTATCTCTTCGGTGGGCTATGAAAAGATGGAAAAACACATCCGCCTGGATGGAAAGAAATCCTACAACCTCGATCTGAACCTGGTTACGGTTTCCCGGGAGTTGAATACAGTTGTCGTTTCGGCATCAAAGTATGCCCAGAAAATCCAGGAATCCATCTCCTCCATCGAGGTGCTGAAGGCAAAAAGCATCGAAATCGGGAACCTTGCCAGCGCCGACAAGGTTGTTGACAAGATGCCGGGAGTGACTATTGTTAACAATGAACCGCAGATCAGGGCCGGGAGCGGATTCAGCTCCGGGCTTGGTTCGCGGGTAATGATCATGGTGGATGAGATCCCGCTTCTGCGGGGCGATGCCGGCCGCCCCGACTGGGACCTGTTGCCGATCGATGACATTGACCAGGTGGAGGTCGTAAAAGGTGCATCTTCAGTGGTCTTCGGATCTTCGGCCATCAACGGCGCGATCAACGTCAGAACTGCCTGGCCAAAGGATGAAGCCGCCACCCGGATCACTACTTTCCTGGGCACCTACAGCAAACCCGAACGCACCTATGCCACCCCGTGGCCCGACAACAACCGCAGGCTTTACGGCATCAGGATGCCATGGTCGGGGATGAACCCGATGGTTTACGGCACTTCTGTTACCCATTCGCAAAAACTTGATAACATTGATCTTACCGGTGGGATAAGCTATTATAAGGATGACGGCTACATCGGGGGTTCACCGGAAGGAAAGGTAGCCGATTCGGTGTACAACCAGGGGCAGTATAACGAGAGGGTGAAGTTCTATTTCAACAGCAGGGTCCGCTCCAAAAAAATCGAGGGGCTCTCTTACGGGCTTAACGGGAACTTCATGATCCAGCACAACGCCGAAGCCTATTTCTGGTATAATGCCGATACTAATATATACAGGGCCTACCCGGGATCGCTGTCGCGCTTTAAAACCTTTACTTTTTACGTGGATCCCTTTATCAAATATTTCAGTAAAAACGGTGACTCCCACTCCTTCAAAAACCGGGTTTATTATCTCAACACGGAGGGGTTATACAACCAGACTTCACTGAGCGTAACCGTTTTTAACGAATACCAGTACAGCCATAAATTCAAATTCAAAAAATGGGGAGAGCTGATGTTCCTGGCAGGGGTGACGAATATCTATTCCTATGCATACGGGAAAGTCTTTTCCGGCAAATTATCATCAAACGGCACACCCACCCAGGGCGATAACGGAACCTATACGGCTGAAAATCTTGCAACTTACGGGCAGGGGGAGATGAGGCTCTTCAAACGATTATCAATTCTGCTGGGCTACAGGTATGAATATTACCATCTGGCCGACATGACCGAGAGTAAACCCATCTTCAGGGCAGGGTTTAATCTCCAGGCTGCAAAGGCAAGCTATTTCCGGTTCGCAGTGGGGCAGGGTTACCGTGTTCCGAGCATCGGCGAGCGATATATCACGACAACTTCCGGGAATTTTGGTTTTTATCCAAACCCCAACCTGAAGCCTGAATCAAGCGTCTCATGGGAACTTGGATTCAAGCAATTGTTCAAGATAGGGAAATTTGCGGGGATGTTCGACCTGGCAGGATTTCTCGAGAACTATGAGAACTATGTCGAGTTTAATTTCGGCTATTGGGGAATGAACCCGATGCTCAACAAGGATGCTGGGTTCAAGTTCTTCAATACCGGCCCGGCACGCATTTATGGCATCGACGGCTCCATTGCAGGAGAGGGCGACATTGCAAGAAACCTGAATTTGTCGGTTATGGTCGGCTATACCTATTCCGTTCCCATGGCACTGGATACTAAGTATGTTTTTTATGTCAATCCCAACACTCCCGACAAACCACTGACCTATACTTCAACCTCATCAGATACAACAGGCCATATCCTGAAATACAGGGTTCAGAGTTTGTTAAAGGCTGATGTCCAGGTTACCTGGAAAAAGTTTGCCACCGGTTTCGGCGGACGTTATTACGGATACATGAAGAATATTGACAAGTTCTTTTACGATATTCTCGATAATGGAACCTTTGGCGTCAATTCCGGCATTAAAAAATACCGGGAAGAACATAATAAGGGGACTTATATCGTTGATTACCGCATCAGCTATGCCCTGAAAAGCTTTAAATTTTCATTTATCGTGAACAACCTTATGAACACCGAGTTCTCGCTGAGACCGATGACTGTCGAGGCGCCGAGGATGACCCAGTTCCAGGTGGTTTATAAGATATGATGAAGCGGATTGCTTAAGGAGATGGAAAATCGAACAGGCCAGGTACATCCGGTCCTGGAAAGAAAGATTACATGTAAACTAAATCATAAATAATTACTAAACTTTAATTTCGATGAAAAAACTGTTTATGCTTGTTTTGCTGGTTTCGGCTATCACAAGGGGTTTCTCCCAAACCCAGATTGCAAACGGTGACTTTGAACACTGGTACAATATTGTTGTCAGCCCTACACTCAATTACGATGAAATCGGTACAGGCCCGGCCGATAACTGGACCGGCACCCTGAATTCACTTGCCTCTTTACCCGGCACTGCAGGCGGTCCCGGCCCTGTCACGGTATTTAAATCAACAGACATGCATGCAGGTAGCTATGCCGCCAAGGCAGTTTCAGCAAACTTCCCTCTGGGCTCCTTCACAATCTTTATCCCTGGTATGATCGGAACCGCCGTGATGGATATGGTTGGCGTGAAGGCACTGCTCGGAAAGCCCTGTCCCGATTGCCGCCCGTCACATTTCAAGGGATATTACAAGTTTGTGCCTGTGAACGGCGACTCCTGTGCCGCCGTTATCCTGCTTACAAAATGGAATTCAACATCAAAAAAGCGCGATACCATCGGATACGGCAAAATGGTTCAGCATGCAGCTGTGGCCACCTATACCCAGTTTGATATCACGGTTGATTACCGCAGCACCGCCATTGTCGATACAATGACCATGCTGGTTGTATCAAGTGCCGGCTTTAATGTGATCAACTTCATGGGCAGTGTCGGACAGCCCGGCAACACCATGTACGTTGATGACCTTATCCTGGAATATCCTTCGGGAATCCGGCAGGTGCTGATGCCGGAAGTAATTGTGAACACCTACCCGAACCCCGCAGCTGATCTGCTCAATGTTGACCTGAGCAAAGAGGTTAAAAGCGCTAGTTTCGAGGTGTATAATACTACCGGCCAGTTGATGTCCACTTACCCGGCTTCCAGGTTGCATAACTCCGTTTCGGTGGGCAATCTTGTGAACGGCACCTATTTCTTCCGCCTGATGGATGGAAAACAGATGCTGAATACCGGCTCCTTCCTTGTTAGCAAATAAACATAACAACTAATATCTGCTCTTATGATCGAAGTAAAAAACTCACAGATGGCAATGGACCTGGAAGACAAATACGGGGCCCATAATTACCATCCGTTGCCCGTTGTGCTTGCGCGGGGAAAAGGCGTCTATATGTGGGACGTTGAAGGCAAACAATATTTTGATTTCCTGTCGGCCTATTCGGCAGTGAACCAGGGACATTGTCACCCGAAGATCGTGGCTGCCCTCATTGAACAGGCCCAAACGCTGGAGCTTACCTCCCGTGCATTCTACAACGATGTACTCGGCGTTTATGAAAAATTCATCACCGAATATTTCGGATACCAGCGTGTTTTGCCGATGAATTCAGGCGCCGAAGGTGATGAGACCGCCCTGAAGCTGACCCGTAAATGGGGCTACAAGGTGAAAGGCATCCCCGAAAACATGGCCAAGATCATCTGCTGCCGCGATAACTTTCACGGACGCACTATCACAGTGATTTCCATGTCGAACGATCCCGATGCCCGCAAGGATTTCGGTCCCTTCACCCCCGGATTTGAATCGATTCCCTACAACGATCTCGATGCCCTTGCAAAGGCACTGGAAGATCCCAATGTGGCGGGATTCCTCGTTGAGCCCATCCAGGGTGAAGCAGGTGTGTATGTGCCGGAAGAGGGCTACCTGAAGAAAGCCTACGATTTGTGCAAGTCGAAGAATGTACTGTTCATCGCCGATGAGGTTCAGACCGGCATTGCCCGTACAGGGCGGTTGCTGGCCTGCGACTGGGAGGGTGTAAAACCCGATGTGCTTATCCTGGGCAAAGCGCTTTCTGGAGGAGTATACCCGATTTCCGCCGTTTTAGCCGATGATCACATCATGCTTTGCATCCACCCGGGCGAACATGGTTCCACCTTCGGTGGTAACCCTGTTGCTGCAAAGGTGGCAATGGCCGCACTGAGTGTGGTACGCGACGAAAAACTGGCGGAAAATGCCGAGAAGATGGGCGTTATCTTCCGTGATGAACTCCGTAAGATCAACTCACCCTACATCGAGCTTGTCCGCGGCAAGGGATTGCTGAATGCCATCGTGATCAAACCATTCAATGGAAAAACTGCCTGGGATGTATGTTTGCAGATGCGCGACAACGGCCTGCTTGCCAAGCCCACCCATGATCATATCATCCGCTTTGCCCCGCCCCTTGTGATCAACGAGGAGCAGATACACGAAGCGGTGGAGATTATTAGGAAGTCGATAAAAGAATTGGAATAGAGTACGTTAGCAATGAGAAATGAGGAATGAGCAATTGTCAACTGGCAGTTGTTCGTTCCTCATTCTTATTGTATAAACTGCAACTCGCTGAGATTTCGGTACAATCCATCCTCCATCTGCAGCAATTGCTCATGGTTGCCCTGTTCCACAATCCTGCCGTTGTCAAGCACAAGGATATGATCGGCCTGCCTGATCGTCGACAACCGATGGGCGATAACGATGGAGGTACGGCCCATCATCAGTTTTTCGAGTGCATCCTGTACCAGCCGTTCCGATTCCGAATCAAGTGAAGATGTAGCCTCATCAAGGATCAGAATTTTTGGGTCTTTCAGCACGGCCCTGGCAATGGCGATGCGCTGGCGCTGTCCGCCCGAGAGTTGTGTCCCGCGCTCTCCCACCAGTGTATCAAGCCCTTCGGGGAACTGCCCGATAAATTCCCATGCATTCGCCTTCCGGGCTGCAGTTTCGATCATTTCACCGGTAGCACCCGGTTTCCCGTATGCGATATTCTCGCGGATCGACCCGCCGAAAAGGAAGATATCCTGCGGGACGATAGCCATCTGGCTGCGCAGGGCAGAAATGGGAAAACTCCTGTTTTCCTTCTCATCAAACAGGATAGAGCCCGAAACGGGGTCATACAGCCTGAGAAGCAGCGACACGAAAGTCGATTTCCCTGCTCCGCTCGGGCCTACAAGCGCGATAAGGGTATCGGGCCTTATGGTTACGCTCACATCGGTAAGCACCTGCATATCGGTGCGCGTGGGGTAATGGAACGAAACCTGGTCGAACCGGATGCTACCATGCAGAACATCTTCGGGCAGAAGCCGGCTGAATTCGGCTACCTCTTCAACCGGTTCATCGAAGATCTCGAGCAGATCCTCGGTCGCCCCTATGAATTTCTGCACCCGTGCAAATACATCTGCCATACCACCGATCGTGCCGCCTATGAACATTGAATATATCACGAAGGAGAAGAGCTGGCCGGTAGCCAGTTCCCCGGTGGCCAGCAGGGCCGAGCCTTTCCAGATCACGGCCACCATGGCACCGAAAAGTCCCAGGATAGTGAAGGAGGAAAAGGCGCCGCGCAACTTGCCGTTCTGGATACCGGTCTGGGCTATCTCAAGTGTTTTACCCCGGTACCTGCCCATTTCAAAAAATTCGTTCGTAAAGGCCTTCACGCTTTGGATTCCCTGCAGGGTCTCTTCAACAATTGTGTTTGAATCAGCCACCTGGCTCTGCGCCTGCTTGCTTAATTTCCGGATATAGCGCCCGAAAAAGACCACCAGGATCATGATCACCGGGACGATGGCCAGCATAAACAGCGTCAGTTTGAAGGAGGTTACCATGAGCAGGCTGACCCCGCCG
>JBAXFZ010000084.1:0-11827 GCA_037139685.1 Bacteroidota bacterium | reverse complement strand
CATCCTTCCCGATAAACCCAAGGTTTTGGGCAAGGCTTTTCCTTATGCCAAACACAACCGGTGACGTCATGATGGATTGGGCATACTTAACCTTTCTCTCATGGTCGCCCAGCGTTATCCATATGCCGCTTGCGGGCCAGACCGCGTCATATTTTGAAGCGTTTTTTTGCAGTTCCAGCATGATATCAACCGACCCTTCATATTTGAATTTGACCAGTACATCTTTTTTCCTGGCAAATTCAGTAACCATTTTCTCAAGAGGGCCGTTTTCTGATCCCGAAAGGATCAGAAATTCCTTTGGATGTTTTTTACAGGAATTCAACGAAAAAATGATAAAAACTGCAGCCATAAAGATAGAAACTCTCTTTATAATGGATAACAGAAGGTTTGTCTTCATTGGACGAAAATTTAAATACCATGAATAATCAGCCGATCGATACCTGCAGACCTGAAAAACCTTAATATTACCAAATTAATGTGGAATCTGTGTTAAATTAAGGTTAAATAAGGAGGTTGTTCTCAGAGCAATTTATTTCTGCCTTTTGTAACGATATATGCATCTGTAATAGCCCAAATCCAAAATACAATACTCCATAACGAGGCAATATCATGGGTAATTCTCGGAATCCAATATCTCCATAACGCATTTACATCATTTGAAGATACAGGTAAATTTGGATTTGCTAAAGCAATCATGGGTAATATTAGTATATTCAAATTTGCAATTACTATTGAAGCAAAAATAATTCGCGCCCCTTTATTTCCTTTGCCTCCATAGATTTGACCTAATCCTGGTATTATCAAAGACAAAAAGCCAGCAATAATTGGTTTTCTTTTCATAATTTCCTTTTTCTGCTTAGGTTAATAAAATCATTCAATGCACTGCATGCCAGGACCGTCGATGTTTGGCCAATAGGGTTCACATATCATCTCAAAAACAGATTTTTTTGCCGAAGCAGACAACGAAACCATATACGGGTCTTGCGCTAATAAGATAATTTCACGAGATAAACCTGGATGGTTTTTTGCTATTTTAACCATCATTTTAAAAGCAGTTAGTCGCACAGATGGTTTTTTCTTTATTTTTTTCCAAACAGTTGCACAAAAATTAAATAATAAGCCCTCGTATTCTTCATTTAGTTCCATATGTTGAAGAATTTTCAGCAGTTCCCGCTGATGGTCATCATTCCTGATCGAAATTATACCAATAATGTCCTTAACGGATCCTTTTATCCGAGGGTCATTCACTTCAATGATACTCCACAATAACCAGGCTGCCCTACAGGAATAGGGTTGCTTATATGAAATGGCCAATTGAATGGCCTCCTCAAAATCTTCCGGATGAGTGGCCATATAAGAAATCATACCTGATTTATAAGAGTTTGTCAAAACCTGCTCTAATGCAGTTTCCAAGCCACGTTTTATACGTTTGCGCATAGTTTCCTTTTATCTGCTCATCTCCTTTACCTTGGTTACGAAAATGTCAAATCGATCCATTATCTCACCCTTGAAATTCTCATCATTTAAATGTGTTTTCATAAAAGCATCAGTATCTTCTTTCTTCTCATCCGGCAAAACAAGACCAACCGGAAATGCCTGGCAAAGGATACAACTATCCTTAAGCAAATTTCCAACTTCCGTGAATACCAAACCGTGTCCAAATTTTTCATCTTTTTTGGCCTCCGTGCTGCCACAACATGTAACAAAAATCAATTTATTGATATTATGAAAATACTTATTAATAAAACTGCGAAGCGGAGGGATGAGTTTACCCATCCAGATTGGTCCGCATAAAATTACCAGGTCGTAGTCTTCAATCAGGTGCTTCAGAGACCTGATACCCAAATGTATATTCATCAAAAACAGGAGAAAAATATTCAATCGTGGTTTGATTTCTTCCATTTCACACGATAAACAATTGGAAATTTTTCCGGCCAAGTATTTATTACTGCCGTTACGTGAGTAATAAATAACAATATTATTCTTCATAAGATACCGATTGTTTTTCTAATTATTCAAATAGGTCACTTTCGTCCTCGGCCTGATAATAGCATGCTTGAATTTTAATTTCGGATAACCCAGGATCATCGTTTCCACAACCTCATTCCCATCCGGGATCCGGAACATTGTGCGAAGTGGTTTACTTTGATTGACGGCCGGTCCGATAAGCCCGATGGCTGTAGCTCCAAGACCCAGTGAATGAGCTGCAAGAAGTGCGTAGGTCAGGTATATGTGCGCATCCACGGTATGTTCTTCTGCTCCTTTTGGCGCATGAAAAAGAATAAGGGCCGGAGCATTTCGGGCGATGTCATCAACCCCGCCGGTATTGGAATAGTGTCCCTTGTCTATGTGGGGGACGATAAAATTTACAAGGGTATTTTTTGTCTCAGTTGACAAACTTCTTTTAATCAACCAGCCCAGGATTGGGAATTTAATGATTTTACCCAACTGCATATATATTTTCGACATATATGGCACTGCTTTCTCAATCAACGATTTGTCGGTGATAACCGTAAATTCAACATTATCCGGACTTACCCCGAAAGGTGATGTTGATATGATGTCAATTATTTTCTGAGCCATTTCTACAGGAACCGGTTTATCCTTAAACAGCCTGACTGAACGGCGGGTCAGCAGAAAATCCATCAATTGCGTATGATCGATAATGTTTCCCGGGATTTCCCTGAAATTTGTTTCATAACTGATCCCTTCGATCATTAAGGATTTTGTTTCACACATGGCCATACAATGGCCGCACCGGATGCATATATCCCTACGGTCGGTACTGAAGGCAACTTCTCCATTATCCATTTTTTCCGGGATCATGGCCGGACAAATTTCTACGCACAGTTCACACCTGGTGCAGGTGGTTACATCGATTAAATGACTCACGTTTGCTGACATTGGCTTATAATTAGATTATTTGAGGAAAGACACATCACAATTCTGAAGTCCTGAATTTTTTATTGTCCTGCCGGCATATCATTTGAAGGATATCCCGCGAGGACTTGGCTCCTGATGGAACGCCACCGGGAGGCTGGACCCACATGCCCGACAGCCAGAAATTCCCCAATCCGGGAAGCGTTTTTTTTACCACCCGGAAACGTTTCATAAATAAAGGGCTCATAATCCAGGTCATGTATGTGCCATTGTAATTACCGGTATAACGCACATAGGTCATGGGAGACAGAACATCGGTTACTTCGATGCAGGATTTGAATCCCGGGTATTTCCGTTCCAGTTCCTCAGCAACCACACGGGCTATTCTTTCTTTTTCCGCCTTGTACGCCGCTTTGTCGGCATAGAGTTTTTCCCAGTAGGTAAAATTCTCAACCGGCAAAAGACATACGACCACAGTTTTTCCTTTCGGAGCCAGGGTCTCATCAAAACTGTAATTGTGAACCCTCAGCCAGTCAATCTTCTCATTGCCTATGAGAACCGGCATTTCAAGTTTTGTTATATCGGCAACGCAACCGGGTTCACGGGTAAAATCCATATTTACACCGAAGGCTACCTGAACCGATGAGTGATAGATCTTTTCCGTTTGAAACAATGCTTCATGCTGGGGTTCAATGTATTTTCCACCAAGCATATTATTCAGGGTTTTTTTAAGATCTGCACAGGATATAACATAGTCGGCCATGACCTGTTCCCCGTTTTCAAGCAGGATCCCACAGGCTTTGCCATCTTTCACCAGAATTTTTTCTACTGATTTGCCATAAAATACCTTTCCTCCCAGGCTGGAAAAGCGCTGTTCAATCGACCTGGCAAAAACAAGCGACCCCCCTTCGGGGAAACCTCCGGCTTTAATATGCAGCAAAGCCATCGTGGAAACCAGCACAAATAAGATCATATCCCCTGAATCGATGATCAGGGAGAAAACTTCGCGCAGAAAATGGTCTTTGAATCGGCTGGCAAAATCCCCAATAGTTAACCGGGTGCAAAAACCTAGATCCTTCAGGTATGGCAACATTTTCCACATCAACCGGGCATAATCGGTAAGATTGTATAACTCGAATGCCTTGCCCAGGGGCTCCTCAAATGATGTAAACTTCCTGACCAGGTGGCAGAACAGTTCAGTGGTTTCAACATCTTCCGGCGAGAATTCCTTCATATGTTTTTCAAGCCGGTCAACATTACAATAGACAATGAAGGTTCTTCCGTCAGTTCCCGAAAAGCGGCAAAACTCTTCACGATTGTACATTTTGCGACCCTGAATGGCGCCAAGTTCTTTCCAGATCCTGTAGAAGCTGTTTCCGGGAGCCGAACCGGTCAGCCATTGCAGACAACCGTCAATGGTATATTCTCCCCGTTTCCACGAAGTACATAACCCGCCGGGGATGCTATGCGCTTCGTAAATTTCCGCAACGTAGCCATTCATCCGGCCATAGCACCCGGCTGATAAACCAGCAATCCCGGCACCGATAACAACTATTTTTTTTTCCATAAATACAAATATTAGAGGAACCAGTCGCAAATTCCTTAAAATCAACAGTATTGTTCATATGCTTGTAATAACCCTCTCCGAAATTTCAATGGTATAAAAAACAGCAAGGCTAGTTTTCGTATTATAAAAGGCAATGAATTGAAATTTCATTCTTTCATTAGATGACAATTCATCATATGGTTACACCATGCATGTGAAAAATTCCCTGTATTTTTCCAGAACCCTATTCTGTTCAATGACCACTCCTCTTTAAAATGATTTACTTCTGCCAGGAATGATAGCTTTTCCATATTTAAGTAAGATCCGGCAATATCGATGGTATTTTAAATATTCCTCAAAACCGGATAATATCTGGTTACTTCATTCATAATAGGATATCAAAACCACTTCAAATCTAATAAAATACAGGTAGTGCAAGGTGAACAAATTGTTAAAATATTTATAAAAACAGTATTTTTGTTTAACCTGAATCCTGGCAAAAAACGACCTGTTCAGACATGCTATTAAAAAAAGCAAAACACTTTCCGAAATGAAAAGATTTATTTGCCTGTGCCTGTTATGGCTTCCCCTGGCTCTTTTCGCGCAGCAACCTGTAGTCCTGCATTCCCCCGGCGATTACCCGTGGAGGATCCTTGGGAATGCAGGTTTCTCGGCGGGAATGGCCCAATTTACCTGCCTTGCCATAAGTCCGGCCGGGGTGCCCTTCGTTGCATTTGCCGACTCAGTTAATTCCCTGAAAGCCACCGTGATGAAGTTTAACGGGACCAGCTGGATGGTGGCAGGAACGCCCGGTCTGTCGATGGGTCAGGTGATATGGCCGCGAATTGTATTCAGCCCATCCGGCGAATTGTACCTGTCGTATATTGATATCGGCAATAATACAAAGGCTACTGTAAAGAAATTCAATGGCACCACCTGGTCGAATGTGGGAGTCCCCGGGTTCACTTCCAGCGCCGGGGCGGATTTTATCACCCTGGCATTCACCCCTGCGGGTGTGCCTTATGTAGCCTTCCTGGATGCCGGCGCGGGAGTCAAAGCATCGGTCATGAAATTTAACGGTACATCCTGGGTGAATGTCGGCCCTGCGGGATTTACCCCTTCCGCGGCGGTGTTCACCGCAATTGCCTGCAACGGCGCGGGAGTGCCCTATGTCGCCTTCCGGGATGAGGGCAATACCGGGAAAGCCTCCGTGATGAAATTCGACGGGTCGGGCTGGGTCAATGTCGGCAACCCCGGCTTTTCGGTGACATCGGTACTCTATACCGGTATTGCTGTCAGCTCATCCGGCGAACCCTATGTTGCATTTGTGAACAGCGACCAGGATGAGAAAGCCACCGTCATGAAGTTCAACGGATCGGCCTGGGTGAATGTGGGGAGCGCCGGTTTTACAGCCGGCACCGCCTACTACATTAGTTTTGCCCTGAGTCCTTCCGGGAAACCTTACGTGGCATTCATGGATGGGGCAAACATGAACAGGGCAACGGTAATGAGATATGAAGGAACCGCATGGGTTGCCGTTGGTCAGCCAGGTTTCTCGCCCGGGCAGGCCCTCGATTTCAGCCTGGCCTTTGGGGCGACGGATGACCCGTATATCGCTTTTGGCGATGTGGCCAATGGTGTCAGGGCCACCGTGATGGCCGGCGGGTGGCCCGGCGGCATTGAAACGTCCGAAACCGGGCTGTTCTCCATCTATCCCAACCCGGCAACACGTGAGTTGTTCATCAAAGCCGTTCGTCAGGATGAGAAAGTGATAAGTTTAAAAATTACGGATACCCGGGGCAACCTGTTATGGGAGAGCACACTCTCCGATCAGTTGATCCGCATCAACGTCGGTGACTGGCGGCCAGGGATCTGCATTGCCAGGTTAACGACCGACCGGAACAGCTATTGCCGGAAATTTGTAAAAAATTAGATCATCATGGTTCCCAGGACATTCATAACACTCCTTTTCTCATTGATCGTGGGTGTCGCCAGCGCCCAGCCCATTGCCATAAAGGCCGGCAAGGTTATCGACCCCGCCACAGGAAAGGTATCCGTCAACCAGGTTATCCTGGTTGAAAACGGCCGGATCAAGGCGCTGGGTAGTGATGTGGCCATCCCCGAAGGTGCCGGGATCATTGATCTTTCAAAATCAACCGTGATGCCCGGGCTGATCGACGCCCATACCCACATATGCGCCAGTATCAGCAACTTTGCCGACAAGCTCGGGATTGATTTCCTCGACCTGGTGCTTCTCAATCCCGACGGATACCGGGCTATCCAGGGAGCCGTAAATGCAAAACAGATACTTGAAGCGGGGTTCACCACCATCAGGGAGGCGGGAAATTCAGGGAAATATGTTGATGTCGATATAAAGCGGGCGATAAATGAGGGACTGATCGCCGGGCCGACCATTATCGCAGCCGGCAGGATCATAGCGCCGTTCGGGGGGCAGTTCAGGACCAGGGCCGACAAACAATTTATCGTAAACAACGAGTATTTCTTTGCCGACACGCATGATGAGCTGAAGAAGGCGATCAGGGAAAACATATTTTACGGCGCGGATGTCATCAAAATTGTCGTCGATTCAAAACAATACAAATATTCTGCAGACGATATTAAATTCATCGTCAACGAAGCCAGCCTGGCCGGGGTTAAAGTCATGGCCCATTGCCAGACAGCCGGGGGAGTATATGCTGCCGTTACGGGCGGCGTAGCCTCTGTGGAACATGGCTGGACCATTCCCGACAGCCTGGTAACGCTTATGAAGCAACGCGGGATTGTATTGGTTAGCACCGATTTCCCTGTGAAGGTGCTGCAGGCATTCGGAAGCACCGGGGAAAATGCGGCGGCCTTCCACGACAAGCTGGTAAAACGGCTTAAAAGAGTTTACGAAGGCGGCGTTACGATAGCCTTCGGCAGTGACATCATGGCCGGCACCGATCATGAAACGAGGGGAGCCGTGGCACTGAGCTACATCGACAGTTTTACCGAAGCGGGCATCCCCGCTGCCGGGATATTGAAGATCATGACCATCAACGCGGCCCGGCTTTTGGGAATTGAAAATACAAGGGGGACAATCGCACCGGGAATGTACGGCGACCTGATCGCAACGGATGAAAATCCCCTTGAAAATATCATGACTTTGAAGAGCGTATCATTTGTCATGAAAAACGGGGTGGTAATCAAAAATCAGGGCAGTAACCGGTAGAGTCATTTCGCAATAAATGTCTTCTCTGTTTTTTCGCATTTTCGGTATCAAAGTGATTGCCGGAAAATTCAGGATAATTTTCTATTGGATTTGTTTAAAAAACTATTTTTATTATAAAGGAGCGGTTAATCTGAATATAATGGGTGGGTATTGGCAGTTCACCTGTTTTTCCCTGAGCCCGCAACAGATTCCGGCTAATGAAGTTCTTTAATTTATTCACAACCACACATAACGGCTTTCAACCGCCACAAATGAAACCTACGGATACTGCAATTACCATCTACCATTTGAAATAAATGTTGATTTGATTCTGAAACCAAGTCTTTGCTTGACCTGCCAAAATGACGATGACCCAAACGAGGAGATAGTATGAAATCTGACAAGTTTTGACCAGAAGGATGAGACCGATTTTATATGTTTTGCATATTTAAAGAATTAATATAAGAACAATATTTGCCAGCCCCTTCCGAGCTTACACCCGCCTCAAAATCAACGTTGGTGAGGCTTTTGAAAGGTTTACCTTTGGGGTGTTTGAAAGCGATAAGTGGAAAAGTTATTAATTACGCTTTGAAAACATTTGAACAAATAGAATCAGGATTTCTTGTGATTGATGAGAATGATAATTCTGCCATCATAAGATATTTTTATGAAAATGAAGAATCCTTCCTGTCAATAAATATTGAAAATAAGGAAACTGGAATTAAATATCTTTGGATGTTAACCGAAATTCTAAATGCTGCATTTGAAAGGAACGATCAAAAAATAATAAAATTAATTTCAGGTTCAACGATAAGAAAATATCAATACTTCCCTGCACAGTATAATTATAATATTAAGAATGACTCTAATTATAAGTCACTATTAATCAATGTGGCAAATGATCACTTAAATCATAAGAAGTACTTTTTAGCCTACAGAATTTATAAAGAGTTACACCAAATTGAAAAATCTAACAAAAAAATTAAGGAGTTATATTTTCATTCAAAAAGAAGAATAATCAGAACTCTGTCAGGAATTATCGGAGTTTTTGGTTTTTTCCTGATTCTTTCAAAATATATCTTAAAATTTTTGGAACTTGGAAGTCGAATAGATTTGTTGATATTTGGTTATACAGGAGCCAGTTTTTTAATTATTTTCGGAACCGTCGAAATATTATTAAATAACAGAAGGATTAAATAGGTCTGCCACCAACGTTGCAACAGGTATTACTAGGAAAAGAAATATTTGAAGTATTCACCTAAAGTATATACCTTTGTGGTATAAAACAAAGGAAGCAATGAAAACACTCTCTTTAAAATTAGATGATTCAGTTTTTGCTGAAACTGAACTAGTTATCAGTCATATTAAAAAATCCCGAAACAGGTACATCAATGAAGCAGTGGATTTTTATAATAAGGTTCAAAAACGAAAACTCATAGCAACCAAATTGGAGAAGGAGTCCAAACTTGTTAAAGAGGAATCTTTAAAGGTTCTTCATGAATTTGAGATGATAGATTATGAAAGTTAAGCAATATGAGATCTGGTTAGCAGATCTAAATCCAACTATAGGAACAGAACCTGGAAAAGTAAGACCGGTAATCATTGTTCAGACCGACCTGTTAAATAAACACCATTCTTCTTCAATAATTTGTCCCTTGACAACAAATATTCAAAGTGAAAGTGAAATTTTACGAGTTCACATAAAAAAAGGATTTTGTGGGTTAAATGAAGGATGTGATATAATGATTGACCAGATTCGGGCGATTGATAACAAAAGATTGAAAAAAAAAATTGGTGTTGCTTCGACTGAGATTCTTGAAAAAATAATAGAGAACTTTAAAATAGTTCTTGACCTGGAATAATACACGCCGGATTACGAGTTTCCACCCGCCACCAAACCAGCATTGGTGAAGCTATTCATAGGTTTACCTTTGGGGCGTTTGCAAGCGATGCGTCAGGCCGCATGAAAATAAAAAGTTGCAACAGCGATGAAGTTATCATATGAGTACTTATATTTGTACTTTATTAATACCTTAAAATTCAATTTATGAAAGCAGCAAACTTCACAGAGTTTCGAACGAAACTAAAACAGTTTCTTGATGATGTGGAAAACAATAATGAAACCTTGGTAATTAAACGAGGTGCCGGACATGGTGCTGTACTCATATCATTAGACGAATTCAATTCGATTTTAGAAACTGTTCATTTGCTCAGTTCCAAAACAAATGCAGATCGGCTTTATGAATCCATAAAGCAGATGAAAACCGGGGAATCAGTTCGAAAAGAATTAATCGAAGACTAATGACAATAACATTTTCGCAGTATTCATGGGAAGATTACCTTTCCTGGCAGACTGAAGATAAAAAGATTTTGAAAAAGATCAATGTTCTGATCAGGGACATTCAGAGAACACCGTATAGTGGATTGGGAAAACCCGAACCTCTGAAATATGACTTGGCAGGATATTGGTCCAGACGAATTGAAAGGGAACACAGGCTTGTTTATCAGGTAATTGAAACAGAAATATTAATATTCAGTTGCCGGTATCGTTACGATAAATAATCACGCAGCTTAACGAGCTTTCAGCCGCAACAAAAAAAAATCCCGATGCCCAGTGCCGGGCCCGCGTTAACTTCCGATGTGCCCCTGATAAAGAAGAAAACTGCAATCCCTTACCAACCATACCACCAACCGCTGGCAGGCATTATTAGAGATCAAAATAAGACATTGACGATGGAATCAACGAAAGGTTTTAGAATTTTCCTGATCCTGCTGATATTAGCAGGATGCTCAAAAGATAAACCAGATTTCCGAACTAAATACCTGGGAAATTTTCGTTTTAAAATCGTAACGGAATCATGGATGATTGGTCAACCAACAACTTACGATACCTCTTTTTATGATGGGGCAATTCGTAAATTTGAATTAACCGACAGCCAAAATGATTTGGAAGGTTCTGATAATAGTGCAGCCAATCCGAATGAAAGAATAACAATTGAATTCAAAAAAAATCAGCTAATTACTCCATTGATTAATGAATATGGTACGATAATTTCAAAGTCGGGATACCATTATAGTCACCGCGGTTATTTTAAAAATATTGATACGATCGAATTTTATGTCGGAGATTTAGGCGGATTAGGCGCAGGATATAGTTACAACGTTAAAGGCGGGAGAATAAAATAACGCTTGCGGCATGTAAAAAAAACCAAGCTATGAAAAAGTTACTTCCATTTTTATTCCTCACAGTGTCCATTATAACACTTGGACAAAACCAGATACGTTTTGATAATTCAAATGCAATGTGGACTGTTGCAAAAACCTATCCTCATGCGAATCCTCAATATCCAGATTTTGTTGAGACTTCAACAAAATTATTTGGTTATAAAGGGGACACGCTTATTGGATCCGACCAGTGGTTAAAATTATATAAGAGTCCCGATTCGGATTTTATTTCAAATTTATCATACCAGGGAAATATCAGGGAGACCAACGGTGTTGTGGTTTATATGGACACAACCAAATCTGTTCATACCTTGTATAACTTCAACCTGCAGCCAGGTGATTCTGTAATGTATCGCTTTGAATCCGGAAATTACTACCTGAAAATTGAAACCATCGACAGCATCCTTATAAATGGTGCGTATTATAAGCGGTTTCATTTCCTTGAACCCTGGTTTCCACCCTCATATTTAAATGAAGTCTGGATTGAAGAAATTGGAAGCATTCATGGTCCGTTATTCCCCGCCAATCCGAGGTTCTTTGGTACGGAAATTCCAGATTCCACATACCTGACTTGTTTTAAATTAAACAATTCGACTTTATGGAATAATCCAATTTACGCTCAATGTTTTATAAATATCATCCTGGGTACGGAAAATCCGGCCAGGTCTGAAATTAAAATCTTTCCCAATCCCGCAAGTAATCATTTATTTATTGAATTTCCCGGCAATCATAGATCAGGCAATGATATTTTGATCTATGATTTGCAGGGCAGGCTAATTCAATGTTCATATAAAAATCAATTGAATTCAGCCGAAATCGATGTATCGGATTTAGATAAAGGAGTCTATATTATGCAAATTAATGGTGACGGGAACCTTAAAAAAATTAAATTAGTAAAACAATGAACCACGCCGCATGACGAACCTGCAACTATAATACTCCCCAAAATTAGGACAGCGAGTTAAGGTGTAAAAACAAACCTTAAT
>JBAXFZ010000083.1:0-11979 GCA_037139685.1 Bacteroidota bacterium | reverse complement strand
CCATGAACTGCATCTCGATCTTCACCACTCCTTCGCCTTCACATTCGTCACAACGGCCCCCTTCGATGTTGAAGGAAAAATAGCCGGGCTTGTAGCCCCGTACCCGCGACAGCTGCTGGTCGGCATAGAGATCCCGGATTTCATCGAAAGCCTTGATATAGGTGGCCGGGTTCGATCGTGATGATCGGCCGATGGGATTTTGGTCGACCATTTCAACCGAGCCGATTCGGCTGTAATCGCCCTCCAGCCGGTCAAATTTGCCGGTCTTTTCGCCATACCCGCCGAGAATTTTCTTCAGGGCAGGGTACAGGATACGCTTTATCAGCGAGGTCTTGCCTGAACCGCTTACCCCGGTGATGACAGTAAAAACATGAAGCGGAATTTTAACATTCACATCCTTCAGGTTGTTTTCGCGTGCCCCCCGGATCTCGATAAACTCCATCCATTTCCTCCTGGTTTCTGGCACTTCAATCCTGCGGATATGGTTGAGATACTGACCTGTGAGGCTCCTGGTATCGGCGTTCAATTTTCTGAAATCGCCCTGGAAAACGATCTCACCTCCATGACTCCCGGCCATGGGGCCGATGTCGATGACCTGGTCGGCTGCACGGATAATCTCCTCATCGTGTTCAACAACAATCACCGTATTGCCCATGTCGCGCAGCCGCAGGAGAACCTTAATAAGCCGCTGGGTATCACGCGAATGAAGACCGATACTGGGTTCGTCAAGGATATACATCGAGCCAACCAGGTTGCTTCCCAGTGCGGTGGCGAGGTTTATACGTTGCGACTCACCCCCCGACAGGGTGGAGGATAGCCGGTTCAGCGTGAGATAGCCCAGCCCGACATCATTCAGAACCTCAAGCCGGTTATTGATCTCGGTGACCAGACGGCGTGAAACCGTTGTTTCATACTCATTAAGTACCAGGTTAGTACAAAACGCGGTTAGCTCGGCCAGGGGCATCAGTACGAGTTCGCTAACCGACCGTCCGTTGATTTTTACATAGGATGCATCCTTGCGTAAACGGGTACCCTTGCATTCGGGGCAACCTGTCTTTCCACGGTAGCGCGACATCATAACACGGTACTGTACCTTGTAATTCTGGCTTTCAATAAATTCAAAGAACTCGTTCAGCCCTTTGAAATACTTATTCCCGCTCCACAACAGTTCGCGTTGGGCAGGGGAGAGGTCGTAGATTGGTTTGTGTACAGGAAAATCGAATTTATAGGCGTTGATCAGGAGTTCATTTTTCCACTCGCTCATCTTTTCTCCCCGCCAGCAGGCCACAGCCTCTTCGTAAACCGATAAACGCTTGTTGGGGATCACCAGGTCCTCATCTATCCCGATCACGCTCCCAAACCCTTCGCAAGCCTTGCAGGCGCCAAAGGGGTTGTTGAAGCTGAAGAGATTTTCGGTAGGCTCTTCGAAAATTATCCCGTCGGCTTCAAAGCGATTCGAATAGGATATCCGCTTCTTTTCATCGCTCCCTGTTTCAGCCATGCAATAGCCATGGCTTTCGAAAAATGCCGTCTGTACCGAATCGGCCATCCGGCTGGGCAACTCTTCATCTTCGTGTGAAATGGCAAAACGGTCGATCAGCACGAAGAGCTCCTTAAATTTTCGCTTTTTGACAGGTTCAATTTCATCGAGGCGCAATATTTCACCATCGAGCATAACCCGGGTAAAGCCCTGCTGCATCAGCACCGTGCATTTGGCCACGAGATCCCCGTTTTTGGAGCTCAGGTCGAGCGGCGCAAAAATGCTGACCTTCGTGTTTTCAGGCAGGCTGAGCAACTGATCCACCACGCTGGTAACAGTATCACGTCTTACCAGGCTGCCCGAAACCGGGGAGTAGGTTTTGCCGATCCGGGCATAGAGCAGCTTCAGGTATTCATAAATTTCGGTAGAGGTCCCAACCGTTGAGCGGGGATTCGAGGTGTTTACCTTTTGTTCTATAGCTACGGCCGGGGCAATTCCCATGATCGAATCCACATCGGGCTTGCTCATCCGTCCCAGGAACTGCCGGGCATAGGAGCTGAGGCTTTCGACATACCGCCGCTGTCCCTCGGCATACAGGGTGTCAAAGGCCAGGGAGGATTTCCCCGAACCTGATAAGCCGGTGATCACCACGAACTGGTTGCGCGGAATGGCTACGCTTATATTTTTAAGATTGTTTACCCGGGCGCCTTTGATGATGATAAAGTCCTTTGGGTCGAGTGTGTCTGAGTTCATTAAATCCTTCGTTCCTTCCTTAATTTGGCAAAATTATAAAGAAAACTTGCTTTTTGGATTTTTTTATTTATTTTTGCTGCAACCAAAGCGGGAAAATCCCGTATCAGGTATTAACCTGCGCAGCTGAAAAACCCCCTGCGCATAATTATAGGAGGGACACTATCGACTGACTTCTACTCTTTTTTACTTAAAAAGGAGGCCCCATGCAAGCCCATGTCATTAGTGATCAGGAGTTAATCAGCAAGTATCTTGCCGGTTACGAACCCGCCCTTGAAAAACTCATCCGTCGTCATAAAAACCGTGTTTATGCCTATATCCTTATGGTTGTTAAGGATAAGGAACTTGCGGAGGATCTGTTTCAGGACGCATTTATCAAAGTAATCAACACATTCCGTTCCGGACAATATAAAGAGGAGGGCAAATTCATCCAGTGGGTGATGCGCATCTCCCATAACCTTATTATCGACTATTTCCGCAAGGCGAAACGTATCCCGATCGTTGAGAACAACGATGATTACGATATCTTCGACAAAGTCAGGATCCCAGTCGAATCAGTTGAAGAACAACTTATCACCGAACAGATTCACCGTGACGTCAAAAAACTGATCGATTACCTCCCTTCTGAACAAAAGGAGGTGCTTGTAATGCGTCATTACGGCGATATGAGTTTCAAGGACATTGCCGAAGTTACCAACGTGAGCATCAACACAGCCCTCGGACGTATGCGTTATGCACTGATCAACCTTCGGAAACTGGTGAAGGAGAAGGATGTTATTCTGTCAGTTTAAATAGCGAAATAGCGAATTGCGAAGCAATCACGAACACCCGCAGAAAATAAATGTGATTGTGAGTAAATGGCGAAATAGCCAAATATCGAAATATTTTTTAACCGGTAAAATATTGAGAATTTTATCACGTTTCTTAGGTATGAATTGTATTAAAAATCAAAATTCGGCCTATGAAGCGTACTGCTACAATCTATTCTTTGACCAATTCCCAATCGAAGGTCAACGATCCTTCCGTTGAAAGACGAAGGAATCGCAAGGTATGTTCTCCCGGAGAATCTGTGATCCGTAACCTGCTCAATTACTCTAAAGCGCTGACCGTACTCAATACAACTGAAACCGGATATATACACCTGGTGATGAACTAAAAAAAAAACCCGCTTTTAGCGGGTTTTTTTATGGAATTATCAATCCTTAAATTCTTTCTTCCTTGATACGGGCCTTCTTGCCCTGCAGGCCGCGGAGGTAGAAAATGCGTGCCCTGCGAACTACGCCATGTTTGTTCACCTCAACTTTATCAATGAACGGGGAGGTACAGGGAAAAATACGTTCAACACCGATATTACCCGAGATTTTCCTGACAGTAAAGGTTTCATTCACACCTTTTCCCGAGCGCTGTAAAACAACACCCTGGTAAGTCTGGATACGTTCCTTGTTTCCTTCTTTAATTTTATAATGAACCGTGATGGTATCCCCAGCTTTGAAAGAAGGTAAGGTAACTTTCTGTATCACTGTGTCCTCGACAAATCTAATAATTTCCGCTTTATTCATGGCTTTGGTGTAAATTGATCAGTTACTCACTAAAAAGTTTGCAAATATATGATTTTTTTTGAAATAAAAAACAGCCAGTGGAAAAAGTATTAAAGAATGTCAGCAAATGGCCGGCAAAACCGTGGCTCGTTACAAGTTATGTTTCACCCGTCATGTTTCACACGTCACGGTTCATCCCTGGTCGTCTCTCCCTGGTCCGCATAACAGACTGTTCATACTTCCACTTGGCAATTTCCCTGTCATTTCCTGAAAGGAGGATGTCGGGAACCTGCAAACCCCGGAAATCATATGGCCGGGTATAAACCGGCGGCGAAAGCAGGTTATCCTGGTACGAATCGGAGAGGGCGGAGGTTTCATCGTTAAGCACACCGGGCATGAGCCTCACAATGGTGTCTGTGAGGACCATGGCGGCCATTTCGCCGCCCGAGAGTACATAATCCCCTATGGAGATCTCGCGAGTTATGAAGTGGGTCCTGATGCGTTCGTCGATTCCCTTGTAATGACCGCAAAGGATCATCAGGTTCCGGTTCCCCGAAAGCCGGTTGGCCAGCGGCTGGTTAAGCAGTTCGCCGTCGGGACTGAGATAGATGATCTCGTCGTAGTTGGTTTTTGATTTGAGTTCTTCAATGCAATTCACCACCGGTTCGATCATCATCACCATCCCGGCTCCGCCGCCGTATGGATAATCATCCACATTTTTGTGCTTCGACGTTGCCCAGTCACGGATGTTGTGCAGGCGGATGGTGACTATTCCCTTTGCCTGCGCCCGCTTCAGGATCGAATAGCTGAAAGGGCCCTCAAACATCTCAGGAAACAACGTAAGAATATCTATCACCATACTGTCAACTTTGCTATTTCGCTACCTCGCTACCTCGCTATTTCAACATTTCGCCACCTCGCTACCTCGCTATTTAATTATTACCTCCAGCCCGTCATACGCCAGCTGAATAAAACCCGGCAGTTTCCTGTTAACATCTTCATGCAACCCGACAAAATGGCTCAGATGGGTGAGGTAGGCAGCTTCAGGTTCTAATTTCTTCAGGATTTCCACTGCTTCGTTCACCGAAAAATGGGAGACGTGTTTTGAGTTTCGCAGGGCATTAAGCACGATCACCTTTGAACCCTTTACCTTCTCAAGTTCGCTGTCGCTGATATAACTGGCATCGGTGATATAGGTGAAGTCGCCTACCCTGAACCCCGTAACCGGAAGTTTTTCGTGCAGCACCATGATGGGTATGAATTCGGTGCCCAGGATAGTGAAGGGTTTGTCGTCGATTGGGTGAATGGTAAGCTGTGGAGCGCCGAAATACCGGGTCTCCGAGAAAATATAGGGAAATTCGATACGAATGGCTTCCATAACCTGCGGCGAACCATAAATATCGATCTTTTTATTAAGGACATAGTTGAATGCCCGCACATCATCGAGCCCGGCGATATGGTCGCGATGCTCATGCGTGAAGATCACGGCATCGAGGTTCATCACCTGCTGGCGCAACATCTGGTGGCGGAAGTCAGGGCCGCAATCGATCACAAAGGTATGCCCGTTAACCTCAATCATGACGGATGTGCGCATTCGCTTGTCATGCTGGTCAGGCGAAAGGCATACCTGGCAATCGCAGGTAATCACGGGAACTCCGATGGATGTACCCGTTCCCAGGAATGTGACTTTTATCTCGTTGCTCGTGCTTTGTGGCATCAGAAAATGAGTTCATCAACCTGGTTCCGGTCGATGGTAAGTTGTTTTTTTAAATCTTCGGTTGTTGTAAGGATGCGTTCTTCACGGATCCGTTTGTGGAAGAGGAGCGTCACAACCTGCCCCTCGATACTGCCGTAACTTTCCAGTAGATGAATCTCAACAAGGGTGTCAATGGGGCTTTCTTCGTTTTTACGGATAAAGCACATGGCCCGAGAAAAACTGTCATCCCCGATCACGGTTACGGCATAAACACCATTGGGAGGCACCAGTTTGCAATTCTCTTCTATTTTTACCGTAAAACAGGGAAACCCGATCTCCTCCAGCGCCGGGCTGCTCTTTTGTACCAGCCCCATCACGATATACTGGTGATCGAGATAGGCATTGGCTTTCTGGATGTTCCCGTCCTGGATGGCTTTCCTGATCTTGGTGGAACTTACCGATTCGTTATGGATATCCTGTTCAGGGATCTCTTCAACCTCAAAATCATGGGCGAGACCAAGCGCGCGTAACGCATCATAGTCCCCTTCACGGTTATGGCCGAAATGATGGTTGAACCCGATAACGATTTTCCGTGCATGCAACTTGTTCAGCAGGATATTCCTTACAAAATCGATCGAGGTGATCTGCGAAAATTCAATCGTGAAGGTCACGATGATCAGGTTGTCGAGACCGGCTTTCTGGAGGAGGTTTATCTTTTCACGCTGTGAATTGATCAGGAACAATCCCTTTCCAGCAGTTTCAGGATAAAGGACCATCCGGGGATGCGGGTGAAAAGTGATTAAGACCGTTTCACCCCCGATTTCAGCAGCCAGCTTCTTCAGCCGCTGCAGGATTACCTTATGGCCGATATGAACGCCATCAAACGACCCTGTGGTGACAACCGCGTTACGGATCTCTCCCACATGGTCAAAATCATAAAATATCTTCACCTTATTGCTCTCTACTTAAAACGTTCATCATTCTTTTTTGCGAAAAAGGCGACCTTTTCCAGGGAGGTGATCATGTCGTATTCCTCGAGATATACAAAAGGCGGTACGTTCAGCGGTTTGGGAGTGAAATTCAGAATTCCCTTGATGCCGGCCAGCACCAGCGCTTCTGCACTGTCGGGTGCCTGTTCGGCGGGAACGGCTATGATCCCGATGGAGATATTGTTCTGCTTGATGATATCCGCCATCTGGCTGATGTGGTAACAGGCAACCCCGTCATACACCCTGTTGATCTTTTCAGGGTTAATGTCGAATGCGGCAATAATCGCCAGTTTTGAACGCTTTCCTTTGAAATAGCTGATGATGGCCTTTCCAAGATTCCCCAGACCCAATACGGCCACCCTTTGTCCCCGGTCGGAATCGATAATTTTGCCGATCAGCTCGATCAGCTCCTTGATATCGTAACCCTTCCGGAGGTTCCCTGAATAGCCGATAAGCATCAGGTCGCGCCTTACCTGGACTGGAGTGATATGAAGCATCTGGGCTATTTCATGGGAGAAGACATGGGTCTTCTCCTTCGAAAGGATCATCAGCAATGCACGGCGATACTGGCTCAACCGCTCAACGGTCTTATGGGGTAAATTTTTTATAAACATGGTTTATCGATTGGAAGTCTGACAATAAATGTACTACCCTGGTCCGGGTTGCTGATTACTTCGATCTTTCCTGAATAATTATCGATCAGTTTTTTTACGATGGAAAGGCCGAGTCCGCTCCCGGTTATATTTTTGGTCTTATCATTTTTAATCCGCACAAAATCATCAAAAATTTTATCTGCTTCAACCGGTGTCATCCCGATGCCGGTATCAACAACCCTGATTTCAAGGTACCCCTCGTTAAACTGGAGTGTGGAATCTACAGAACCACCGTCTTTGTTGTATTTGATCGCATTGGATATTAAATTGTTGAAGATGATCTCCATCTCCTCGGCATCCGCCTTCATCACAATGGCTCCGTCGTGGTGCAGGTTCATCGTCACGTCGCGCTGGATGGCATACGGACGCATGGTATCCATGGCAGTTCTGGCAATAAGGACCAGGTCGACATCCGTGATGTTGCGCTTGGCTTTTCCTGATTCGACCCGGGTAAGATCAAGCAAATCGAGGATCAGGCTGCGCATCCCCTTGATCCGGTCGAGCGACCGGTCGATCATTACATCGTAATCCTCAAGTTTAGTCCCGTTCTGGCGTTCCCTGATCATCTTCAGATATCCTTCAATGGCGTTGAGCGGGGCTTTGAGTTCATGAGACAGGACCGAAAGGAAGGTAAACCGGATCTGTTTACCTGTATCCTGCAGTTTGTTGGTCATCTTCTTAAGAAACACCCGTTTGGTTATATTCTCAATAGACGATTTGAGCTCCTGGGGGGTAAAGGGCTTGGGGATGAAGTCATAGGCACCGTCGCTCGTTGCTTTTACAGCAAGCTCCAGCGAGGCATACGATGTGATCATGACGACAATGATGTTCTTCTGTCTCTTTTTGATGTATTCGAGTACTTCAACACCCTGTATCCCTGGTAATTTGTTGTCGAGCAAGAGGATGTCAGGCTCATTTGATTCGATGATTTCGATGCCGGCCTCACCGGTAGGGGCTTCGGTCACATCGAATTCAAAAGCTTCATCCATAAAAGGATAGTCTACCCTGAAATTTCGCAGGATCCGTGTAATTCCGCTACGGATTCCGGGTTCATCATCGACGACGAGTATTTTTAGTGTTGACATAGATTCACAAAAATAAGCGGAAAATCATTAATATAACATCATTTGTTATTTTTTAGCAGTAAATTCTCGATTTCCTCCTTGAGCCGTTCCGAGCGTATACCCTTCTCAAGAAACCGGTCAGCTTTGATCCATTTCCGGTTATTTTCATCGTTGATGTCGAATGAAATGCCCGTTTCGGCTGCAACTCCTGTTGCTATGATGATAGGGACATCGGGGTACTTCTTTTTCATCTTGTAACACAGAATAAACCCGCTGTCTTCATTCTCCATCATCAGGTCAAGTATGGCCAGGTCGGGCTTCAGCTTTTCCAGGATAACTTCAGCCTCCTTCTGGCTTTCTGCAACAACCGTTTTATACCCGAAATTCTGAACCCTGGACTGGAGCTGGAACAGGTAATCCTGGTCATCATCAACAATCAAAATTGTAATATTTCCTGGTTTCATATTGAAAAAAAATTATTAAAATTCGCACTCACTAAATTATCTGCATTCCTGCATTCCCTTTATCTTCCCCTCGGCACTGTAATCCTGAATGTCGTTCCGGTTGGCCCCTCGGCCGGGTTGGCATTGGAATCGACATGAATTTTGCCCTTGTGCATTTTGACAATTCCGTATATAAGGGCTAGACCCAACCCGGTACCTTTACCCATCTCCTTGGTGGTAAAGAACGGGGTGAAAAGTTTGTCCATATTCTCCTTCTGGATGCCCGTCCCCGAATCGGCAACGGTGAATATAACATCATCAGGGTTGCCCTCAACACCAATCCTGAGTTCACCCCCTCCTGGCATTGCCTCGATGGCATTCTTTTCGAGGTTGGTAAGTACCTGCATCATCTGGTCGATATCGAATGATGCAATGGGGTCGGCAATTTCAGATGCGAAGGAAAATACAATGTTGTCGGGCTTCACGATTGAATTAAGGCTGTGCTGCGTGAACTTGATCACATCGGTTTCGGACCGGTTCACCTGGTTTTTCCGCGCAAAATTGAGCAGCCCGCTTACAATTTTCTTGCATCGCTCGGCCTGTTCAACAATTAATTTGAGGTCATCCCGCACCGCATCCCCTTCGGGGGCCTCATCCATCAGGATATTGCTGTACATGGTGATGACACCCAGCGGATTGTTTAGTTCATGCGCAATCCCTGCTGAAAGCTGCCCCATATGCGCCAGTTTTTCCGATTGCTTCAATGCCGCTTTTGCCTTGGCCAGCTTGTCGTTTGAAACATTCAGGTTGCTGATTGAATCATGCAGTTTTTCAATGGTATAGGGGAGGCACATTTCAGTCTCCGCAAGACCTTTCACGATCGCACTTGCATGGTCCACGCAGGTATCATAGCCGCATGCCCCGCAATTGAGATGGTCGTTGGGTGAAAATTTCCCCATCGAATGAAGGGCCTTCAGCACCTCCTCGTTCGTCGGGGCTTCGAGCCTCCTGTCTTCGGGGGTGAAACTCTGCGAAAGGTCTAATTGACCATAGGTTTCAATTTCCCGGTCCCAGGTTTCCTGGTCAATGTTATTGAGTTTTTTGCTGACATATTCACCAACGGCAGCGCTGCGGGCAAACCGTTTTCCACCGGGGGAAGTACCGGGACCCATAATGCATCCTTCGCAGCAAAGCAGCATCAGGTGCTTCTTCCGGATGTATCCCTCTTCAAATTCCCTGATGGCCTCCTTGTAGTTGACCTGTCCCTCGGCAATTATCACGCGCTCCTCGGGGATCGATTCCTGGTTGTTGGCCGTATAATACAATCCCCGGCTTATGGGGAAAATAGCACCTTTGCCGCTGTGCGGCGGGTCAAACTCGGATGGTTCGGTACTTTCCGCACGGATGTTCTGTTTGTCGAACATCTCGCGGAGTTCACGAAAGGTTAACACCTCATCAACCTCGTCGGTTTCAGCCTTTTTGGCAAAGCATGGACCAATGAAAACAACCTTCAGTGATTCACCGTGCTTTTTTTTCATAACCCTTGTCATGGCAACCATGGGAGAGGCAATAGGGACAAGGTAGGGAACCATGTCGGGATGGTAGTGCCGGATGAAATAAACGATTGCAGGGCAATCGGAAGAGATGTCGCCTTCAAAGCCTTCGCTTTTTATCTTTTTTTCATATTCGCGCGCAACAATATCAGCTCCAAAAGAGACTTCCGTTACATAATCAAAACCAAGTTTACGGATCATGCCCACCAGTTTGCGGTGGTCGGTGATCTCGTCGAATTCGGCCGGGAAGCTGGGTGCAATGCAGGCCGCAATAGTGTTATCCGATTTAAGCAGTCCGAACACGGCATCAACCGATGCCAACGGGTATTTGGCGCCCTGGCTGCAGACCTTCACGCAGTTTCCGCAACCGATGCACCGGTCGTTGATAACCTCGGCCTGGCCGTTGATGATCTTGATTGCCTTGACGGGACATTCGCGGACACAGGTAAAGCAAACCCTGCAACGGTCCTTCAGGGTGAATACGAGCTGGCGGTTGTATGAATGGCTCATTTCTCCAGTGGTATTACCCGTGAAACATGCAATAATTCAGTATTATGACCGCTTCCGGGTTTGGCCAGGAATTTCTCGTAAAGATCCACGATGATCGGGTTCTTGTGAGCCACCTTGATGATCTCCTCATCATCCACATCGTAAAGCGATTTCATACGCACTTTCAGGTTTTTCTCCTCAGCGCCGGATGGCTGACCTCCGCCATTGATACATCCGAAAGGGCATGCCATCACCTCAACGATCTGGTAATCCGTATGTCCCGATTCAATATCATCAAGGATGGCCTTTACATTCGCAAGTCCGCTCAGGGCGGCCACATTTATAATGGTTTTTCCCGCTTTGATCCTGGCCTCTTTTTTCGTCTTTAATCCGCGTAACTCTGCAACCTTAATCGTATTCATCTCCTGCCCGGTCAGCATAAAGTGAATTGTACGCATCAGCCCTTCCAGGTGACCGCCAGAAGATCCGAAAAGGTTCCCGGAGGAACTTCGCATGCTGAAGGCAGTGTCGCTGGGTTCAGGTTCGAGGTTGTTCAGGTCGATTCCCAGGAGCCGGATCATTTTTATTAATTCACGGGTGGTTATTACAGCATCCACGTTAAACGAAGCCCCGTCCTTCATCCGGTCGGTCGTTGCTTCATGTTTTTTCGATGTGCAAGGCATAACCGATACCACGAAAACATGTTCGGGTTTCTGGCTTGCTGAACTTGTTATATAGTTCTTGATGAGCCTCCCCATGATCTGCTGTGGTGAAGCGGAAGTTGATAGCTTGGGAAGCAAATGCGGGTTTGATTCTTCGACATACCTTACCCATGAAGGACAGCAGGATGTGAACATCGGCAGGTTTTCATGTTTGTTTAACCTGTCGATAAATTCTGCGGCCTCCTCCATTATGGTAAGGTCACCAGCCATCGAGCTGTCGAAAACCTGGGCGAACCCCATTTTTTTCAGGGCAGCCCTGAGCAGGTTCAGAATATCTTTGCTTGCCTTGATATTGAATGCTTCGGCAATGGTTGCCGGGACTGTCGGGGAAAATTGCACTACCGGGTATAGTCCCGGTTTGTTAAGGGCATCAAGGACTGTCTGGAAATTTGATTTTTCAGAAAGCGCGGCTGTGGGACAAACCATTATGCACTGCCCGCATTTGACGCAGGTCTGCATATTTAAGCCTTTGTTATAGGAGGTTCCGATCATGCTGTCACTGCCGCGTCCGATTACATCAATTGCAAAGGCGCCGATAACCTCATCGCAAACCCTTATACACCGTCCGCAGAGCAGACATTTTGCAGGATCGCGCACAATAG